>JBFMBQ010000443.1:0-9217 GCA_040755115.1 bacterium | reverse complement strand
TTCCCGCATGTAAAAATTGAAAAGGGCGCTGAAATATACGATTCCCTCATTATGCCGAACAACCATGTCGGTGAAAACACCATCATTCACCGCTGCATCGTTGATACCGTCTCACGATACGCACATATTGACCACAAACCCAACATCGGCGCCAACTGCCGCATCGGCGGCTATGGAAATGCGCCGCCGAACAAGGAACATCCCACTCATCTCTTTTCAGGCATCACCTTGATCGGCATGGAATCGGAAATCCCGGAAGGCGCTACAGTGGGACGAAACTGCATAATTTACCCCGATGTGAAGGCAACCGATTACGACGGAGTCAAGGACATCCCCGACGGGGAATGCATACACCCGAAATGCCCTGCGAGCGAAAGATTTTAATATAAAGGCATTAAATATTTTGACGCGGATTTACGCGGATTTCACGGATTCTGTAGGGGCGCACGGCCGTGCGCCCCTACTTTCCACTGGCTGCTTTTTGTACTGGAATTAAAACTATGGTGTGAATATACCGCACGAGCCTTCATTCTCCCACACCATAACTCGTGAGACGGCAACCCGCTCATCATTGATCTTTTCCGATATGCGATCATAGAAAAAACGGGCGATGTTTTCTGCGGACGGATTTATCTTATCAAACGGCGTGACTTCGTTGAGGTAATGATGGTCAAACATTTCAATGATTTCGTCAATAGCATTTTTCAGGATTTTGAAATCAATCACCATGCCTGCTGCATCTAATTCTTGCGAGCGGGCATAGACGCGCACGCGCCAGTTGTGCCCGTGAAGCGATTCGCATTTGCCTTCGTATTCGCGCAGGCGGTGCGCCCCTGAAAATGTCCCTTCTTTGTAAACATCGTACATTTTTTTCTCCGTGTCTTCCTTTAATCTGTGTAATCTGCGTAATCCGCGGATAAATTCATAAATGCTTGCGGAACCATTTCGTGCTCTCGCCCAGGACTTCAAACGGGGGCACGATATGTCCGGTGGGATCGCCGGGAATGCGGTCATACCAGATAATTTTTTTCGGTTCTTTTGCTGCCGCATAGAGGGCATCGGTGCTGACAGGTGGGACGATGGTGTCCGATCTGCCGTTCAGGAAAAGCACCGGTCGCGGTGAGATATAGCCCACAAAATTCACAGGGTCAACATACGCCATCTTGCCTAAAAGTTGCTCAATGGGGATATTGTTGCCAAGAATGTATTTACGCATCTCTATCGCCGGCGAAATCTGGCTGTTCTCAACTACGAGTCGCCAGTCGCCGCCTGCTACTACGAGTATGCATGTCTTCATCCGCTCTTCCACGCCGCAGAAGATACTGCCGAGGAAGCCTCCCATACTGAAGCCGATGTAGCCGATGCGCTTCGGGTCAATATCGGCGCGCGTCTGGAGGTAATCCACAGTGCGGCGCAGGTCAATGACAGTCTGGTGGAGTGCGGCGGCGTCGGAATCTAAATCAAGTGAGAAGATATCTTTGCCTTTTTCCCTGCGCTCGCCGTGGTATTCGGCGTCAATTGCGATGGTGGCGAAGCCGCTCATGATGAGCGGCACGGTTACGATTTTACTGAACTCCCTGTCGCCGCCGTAGCCATGCTGGACGATGATGCAGGGAAAAGGTGGTGCGGTTTTTTTGGGGACGGTCAGAGTTGCCGGGACGCGCTCGCCGTTTATGCTGTCGTAATAGATGTCATACATTTTGAAAAGGTCTTCATTTAGAACGAGTTTTTCATCGGTATTGAGCGGCAAAGTCTGCTTGTAAGCGTATCGCACAAGAAACTCACCCGATTCATCCTGTGCGGCATACAAAATGCAGCATGCAGAAACGAGTATGAAGATGAAACAGGTTGTGATTTTCATTATGTTGTTCATTTTTTCCTCCCTATCGTTGTAATAAATTCAGTAAGAGAACCTATTTTTTCAACTTGCTTTTCATATTGAATGATTCATCAAAATCCTGGATTATTTTGACCACTTCGGCGGGGTCGTCGGTAACATGGAAAAGTTTCAGGTCTTCGGGCGAGATGTAGCCGCGTCCGAGCGTCTCTTTTTTCAGCCACCGCAGGAAGCCGCCCCAGTATTCCTTCCCCATAAGTATGACCGGGAAGCGGTGGATTTTTTCGGTCTGAATCAGTGTGAGCGCTTCACACAATTCATCCATCGTGCCGTAGCCGCCGGGCATGATTATAAGACCGTAAGCATACTTGACGAACATCACCTTGCGGCAGAAAAAGTAGTGAAAATTCATAAGTGTTTTGATATAGGGATTTGGCTTCTGTTCATGGGGCAGCAGGATATTGAGTCCGATGGATTCGCCGCCGCCTTCGGTTGCGCCGCGGTTGGCAGCCTCCATCGTGCCCGGTCCGCCGCCTGTTATAATGCCGTAGCCGGCTTTTGCGAGCAAGCGCGCCACTTTTACCGTGAGTTTGTAATACGGGTCACCTCTGCGCACACGGGCGGAGCCGAATATGGTAACCACAGGACCTATCTTTGACAAATGGTCAAAGCCTTCAACAAACTCCGCCATTATGCGGAAAATCCGCCAGGTCTCGTCTTCAGTTGATCTCTTTGTGTGTATCATCTTATTTCCTCTTTCGTCAGTATCTTAATGCTGAACTTCTGCGTAAAATGGCAAGATTTAGGAACCACAGATTAACACTGATGAACACAGCTTCTTCATTTGCGCCTGCGGCGCAAATATTCGGCTCTATCCATGTTCATATTATCCGTGTTTATCGGTGTTCATCAGTGGTTCAATTTTTTATTCTTTAGGTGTGCCACATCCATACTCCGCATACAGCATTTCGCAATCCGCACTCTATCTATTCGTTTCCCAGACCATGTGCGCAAGTTCGGGCGATATAAGTTTTTCCACAGCGAGGCGCACGGCGTTGGCGGAGCCGGGTATAGAGATCACCACCCTGCTGCCGATGACGCCGGCGGTGGCGCGGCTCATCATCGCCGCACTCCCGATCTCCTGATAACTCAGTGCGCGGAACAATTCGCCGAAGCCGGGCAGCGTCTTTTCAAGACTTGCCGCAAGGACATCATAAGTGCAATCGCGGCGTGATATGCCAGTGCCGCCGTTGAAGATCACCGCCTCTGTTTCAGCAGGCAGACTGATGAGCGCCGCTTTTATCTCCGCAGGGTCGTCTTTCACAATGCGCACGCCGAGCACGCTGTGCCCTTTCCCCTCAAGCCCCATGCGGATTATCAGCCCGCTCTCATCGTCTTCAGGCGTCCGCGTGTCGCTGACCGTTACGATAAAACAGCGCACCGATTTCTGCGCGTGTTCTTTGTGATCACAGTGTCCCATATTTCTTTTTATACTCAGGGTCAAATTCGCATAGATATTTAATTATATCAAACGCTGAAATCTGCGCACCGAGCGGGATTTCCTTATCCAGGAAACCGTAAGTCATCAGTGAGCCGTAGATCGGATTAATTATGCGCGACATAAGCCCCTGGTTTCCGAGTGAAATCGTGATGAGTCCTTCGTTTCTGTTCCTGATGGTAAACATAAGCAGGTTGATCACATCGTCTTTTGAGACAGCCTTCGCTGCGATCTTCAGGATGTTTGCCCCAATCTGTTTTTTTCTCTGAAGAAGTCTTTCTAAAGATTTTTCATCCGGCGTTTCATTAAAATTGTGATAGGATGCGATCAGAAGCAGATCGTTCTCCTTGCATAATGGAACAACTTTTTTTATCAGATCGGACGAAGCCAATTCAACATCAATTGCATCAATTACAGAAGCGACTGATCTGAATATTTCATATCTTCGGTCATCGTCAATCTGGCTCTGTCCGCCTTCTGCAGCAGACCTTGTTGTTGCAATCAGTGGTTTTTTGCAGGTATTTTTTATTGAATTTATTATATTGCCGATCTGCGGCAATTTTTGTTCTTCAAACAAATCTATTCTGATTTCAAGGACATCAATTTTATCCACATCATTCACGGGCATTTTCAACTCGTCAGATACGATTCCGACAACAACGGGAATTCTGCCGAGTTCAACATCACCGATTTTCATTGTGATTTAAGTCTAATAGTGCATTTTTTTGCTGTCAATGATGAGATAACCCTGATGTTGCGAAAATTTCACCGCAGAGGGCACGGAGTTCACAGAGAAAACACAGAGGAAAGAATATTTTACAGGACTTCACTAAAAGTGAAGTCCTGCGAATTATATCTTTTTCTCTCTGTGCTCTCTGTGTCTCTGTGTTTAATCTTTTCATTTTTTGCAACCTTAGGGATAATATGTTTCACGCAGAGAGCGCAAGGCAAACAAAAAGGACGCAAAGATTAAAACGCAGTATAATTAGGTGATGAGAAATCGGAATAGACCTGTTCTTAATTCCGGGAGGCGGATATGGATTACCTTGATTTAATGAAAGAGTTGTCAATAAAGACGCCGTCCAGGATCGTGATGGTCGTGCTTGACGGGCTTGGCGGCGCGGAGATGGAAGAAGGCGGGGCGACTGAACTTGAGGCGGCGCGGACGCCTAACATGGATGAATTAGTCCGCCATGGTGTGTGCGGGCTGATGGACCCTATAGCGCCGGGCATCACGCCGGGCAGCGGTCCGTCGCATCTGGCATTGTTCGGGTATGACCCTGTGCGGTATAAGATCGGGCGCGGGATACTTGCGGCGGCGGGGATAGGTTTCGCACTTGAGAGAGGCGATGTTGCGGCGCGGGGGAACTTCGCCACTATCGGCGCTGACGGGAAGATCACGGATCGGCGCGCCGGTCGCATCACGACTGAAGAAAACCGAAGGCTGTGCGGCAAAATCGGCGATCTTGAAGTTGACGGCGTGCGCACATTCATCAGACCGGTGAGGGAGCACAGATGCGTTGTGGTGTTCAGGGGCGAGGGTCTATCGGGCAGGTTGACGGATTCAGACCCGCAGAAAGAAGGCAGGGAGCCGAAGCGTGTTGAGGCGCTGGGCAATGAATCAGGTAAAACAGCGGCAGTGGTGAACCGTTATCTTGACAGGGTGCATGAGATTTTGAAGGATGAACATCCTGCAAACATGATGCTGATGCGCGGCTTTGACATTTACCCGCATCTGCCGTCAATGCGTGAGGTTTACAGGCTGACGCCGGCGGCGGTGGCAGTGTATCCTGATTACCGCGGGATAGCGCGTCTTATCGGAATGGATGTGCTTGAGCCGGGCGAGGCGATTGAGGATGAAATCAGGACATTGCTTGAAAATTACGACAGGTATGATTATTTTTATCTTCATTTCAAGAAGACGGACAGCAAAGGTGAGGACGGCGATTTTGACGGCAAGGTGCATGTCATAGAGGAAGTAGATCGTCATTTGCCCTTGTTGCTTGAGAGCAAGCCGGATGTCGTTGTGGTTACGGGGGATCATTCAACGCCTGCGCTTTTGAAGTCGCACAGTTGGCATCCGCTGCCGGTGATTATTCGCTCCCGGTATTGCCGCCGCGATGGTGTGGAGCATTTCACGGAGAAGGCATGCGCAGGCGGGGGGCTTGGAAGGATACGGGCGGTGGAATTGATGACGCTTGCGATGGCAAACGCCCTCAAGTTGTTGAAGTTCGGCGCGTAAAAAATAAATTAAAATTCCGCTTTTAATGATGTTTCAAGGAGGTTGCCGAGGAAGCCCTGATCGGGGTTAATTGGACTTGAGTACAGCGTTCGGCGCCAGGATAATTCCCAGGAGAAAACTTTTGACAGTTTGTATGAAAGACCGAAATTAAAGAGAGTGTATCTTTCTGCGATTGTTCCGGAGCGCTTGGTTGTGGAGTAGCGGAAGGTATGTTTTTTTCTCTCCGACGGCTTATGGTCTGCGGTGATGCTGAAAAGCGAGGTTCTGAAGGTGCCGCCTGCGCCTGATGACCGCGTTTCTTCATTTTCAAGCGTGGAGATCAGGGAGAACTTTTTGGCGGGATAGTAGCCGAAGTTGATCTGGTTTCGCGAGGTGGAATTTGTTGAGGCTGCCGTTCCTGAGATTGTAGTGGAAGTGCCCGATTGCGATGAGAAGTTGACAAAATAGGGTTTGCCCGGAGGGCGGTATTCAAGCATATTATTTGCGGTTTTCCCTCTTGAACTGGACGAAACGCCGACTGAGGAGCGTGTAATTGTGTAGGTTGGAGAGAACGAGACGGATTGAGATACGCGTATTGAGCCGGTATAAGTCGTGCTGCTTGTGCTTACCGCCGGGGTGTTCATGCTCGGTCGGTCCTGCTTTGAGATGATCACATTCAAGCCGGTTACACGCCAGAAAGGCATAAAACTCATCCGTATTGTAGTGGCGTTCACTTCCGAGCCGCCTACAGCGGGGCGCGAATCCGATAACTGCTGCTTGTCTATCTTCGCGCCGATGTCCATTAATTTTATGGGTCTGTATTTCAAATCAATATTATCCGCCTTTGTTGTTGTGGTGTAGGCGGCGCCGTCAAAAGTCTGTGAATTATAATGCGTCGTTCCGAAGTGTCCTGCCATAGAGAAATTTTTCCCGCGTTTGTAGTTGATGCCGATGGTTTTCCTTGTTGTATCGCTGTCGGGTGTAGTTGCGATCGGCGATAACTCGTTGAAATCTTTGTTTTCCCATTCCCAGTCAAAGGAACAGCCTTCAATGAATGGCACAGGCAGTGAGAATTGCATTCCCTGAAGTGTTTCATCTGAATCAGTGCGCGGGGCGAGGTAATCGTCACTGACAGAGCGTTTGCCGTAGGTAAGGACGAATTTGGGGATGCGGGTGGTGCTGTAATTGAGTTCAAATCTTTTCTTTCTGTCGGATTGCTGATTTATTCCGAGGACATCCAGTGCGGTATCGGTTGAAAGCATATCCATATTCAATTTAAGATGGCTTGAGAAAGTATGTTCTCCTGAGAAAGTCAGGCGAGAGGTTTCAATGTTCGTCTCCGAGCCGATGGGAGTGAAATATGTGTTTGCATTCTGTGATGTAAGATTCAGTCTTGTTTTTGCCCCCTTGTATGAGGAAGAGAACCGCAGTATATGTCCGCTCGCAATGCCTATCTCCTGCGGCGAGTAATTGTAGTCAACTATTATCGTTGTCGCTGCGGGGATAGTTTTTGTGAAGGTTACTTCACCCTTGTCATAGTTAATCGTGTAGTCCACATATCGTCTCTTGACGGCATCAGGGGAGGACATATCGTTGAAATATATGCGGTCGGAATCGGGCAAGACATTTTTTTGCCCGAGCGAAAAGACGCATGGGTCAGGAGTAACGGCGGATGGACATTTGAGTTCGGCGGTGATATTTGCCAGCGCCATGCCCAGCACCTGAATCGGTTTTGATGAGACATCCGACTCGCTCAAGGCGTAATCGGTGCGCAGCGAGATTGCATCAGAGAGTTTATATTCAATTCCAAAATCAGTAACTGTATGATCGTAGAGGGAACTGCCGGGCAGCGCAGATGGATATGTCCTGTAAGTTACGCGCAGGTAACTATATTTCGTTCCGGCATCGCCGAGCAAGTAAATGGTATTTGTGTTTTCATCAACTGTGTAGCCGTTTATCCCCTCGCGCACGAGGATATCCGGGCAGTTCTGAGGTGAAATCTGATAACAGCCTTCCACCTTCTCGGTGCCATAGTAAATTGTCCGGTTCTGGAGCAATGCATGAGTGTTATCAATGATCTCAACTATTTCGTCGGCATAGAAATACAGCACTGAATCGGGGTAATAGGTGTATGATACTGTGAAAACATCGTCCGCCTCCGGTAATTCTTCCAGGATGAACACACCCACTGCTTCAAATCCAATGAGATCATCAAGGTCCATGCCGCCCGCGCCCTGTGTTACATTGTAATCCTTGTATTTGATAAGCGTCTGACCGTTCTTCTTGATCGTTTCGGTCGTCTGCGTTCCGCGCCTCACGAGCAGACCGTTGTCCTCCTGGATTTTGACAAGCCTCAATTCTCTTCCTGAAATTTCAGGCGTCTCATCCGACACCGTCCTGAGCGCAGATTGCACCTGGCGGCTGGCTTCTTCCACAAGGTGTGCGATGTGCAGATTCCACCGCCCGCTCCGTCCGCTGTATTCCCCGGCGACACCTGTTATGTTCCCGGCGCCGAGCGTAACACGAAACTGCTGTTCATAAGTTATCACAACGATGTCATCGGGTCTGATGATGTCATAAAAGGTTATATTGCCCTGTATAGGATCAATTATGTATTGATCCGGCGTCAGCACCACGCCGTTGAGTTTCACCTGCAATCGCTCCGGAATGAGGTCAATTCCACGCAAATCGTAAGGGCCTTTAATGTTGCGACCGCGGAAGGACTCCGTTCTGGTAACGCTTTTCGCCTCGGATGTGAGCGCAGAGAGTCTCAACCGTTTTGTCTGATACTTTATCATCGTGCCTGTTATCTTCTTGGAGAAGTTGGAAAACGCCCCGCCTTCAAGCGATGCCACAAAATCACCGAGCGTAACATGCGTCAAGCCGGCTTTCAGATCAAATGTCATGGTGCGTTCCTGATACGGCAGGTCATAGACGCGCCCCATCAAACTGAGCCGATCGCCGATGCTCAAACTGACGGATAAATTAGTTCCCTGCTCAACACGACCGCCATAAGTGAAGAGACCCTCCTGCGACAGAAAACGCGTCTCGTTCCCCGACGCACCATAACTGCGAAACTTGGTGTACCAGTAACCGTCCACTTCAATTTTTTCTCTTTGTTTTTTTTCTTCCTGCGCCCCGCTGTATGTATGCAACATAAAGAGAGCAGAAATAACGATAGATATAACTATCATTCTTTTAAGGATCGCTGGATGAGAAAAACGGTTATGGAAGCGGCTTTTCAAAACTTGACCTACCCCGGCAGGTTAAGATTCAGGATGAAGAGTTTTCAGTAATGCTAACCTGCATTTTTGTCCCCTATATTCTTATACCCCACCTGATTCCGTTGTAAAAATGGGCAACATTAAATGCTGCCAGTAAAATAAAGATTAACTTTTTATTATAACCTAACCTTGCATACTTATATGCAAAAAGGATGAAAAATAATATTACGGCTAAAAGACCGAAGTAAGTTCGGAGACCCGGAGAGATGTGAAATGTAAGATGTGAGATGTAAGATGAAAGATGAAGAATGATCGTCTCACATCTCACTTCTTCCGTCTTCCCTCTTTCTTCCCGTGCTTCCTTTGTTATCAATGAATTTTTCACCATAATATATCGCATTTGTATTGATCAATCATCTTTGTGATGATAGAATTCA
>JBFMBQ010000442.1:0-4124 GCA_040755115.1 bacterium | reverse complement strand
AAATGGTGAAAAAAGTTATTAACAATCTGATGTTTTTCAATTGTGGAAAACTGGAGAAAATTCCTATAGTATTAAATTAATCGCCTTCGGCGATAAAAATAAAATCCGCAGATTACGCAGATGTAGGGGTGCATGCAGTGCACCCCTACATCTGTGTGAAACCGTGTTTATCTGTGTTAATCTGTGTCAAAAATTTTTTTCAATCCTCAAGGATGAAGGTGATCTTCACCGTTACACGATATTCTGCGATCTTGTTGTCCACTATCTTTGCCTTCTGACTGATTACTTCAAGTCCTGTTATCCCGCGCAGTGTTTTTGATGCCCGACCCATCGCTTCGTTAACCGCGTCCTGCCAGGATTTTGTTGATGACGCCGTTACTTCTGTTACTCTTGCTACTGCCATTCTTATCACCCCCTTAGTTTTTGAGCAATATTATAACACAGGAAATTATCTTTTCCGCCACAACATCGTGAAAAATCTTACTTGCGCTGTATAATAATAGAATATATTATGTGCGAAGTTTGAGAAAATCTTACATTTCAAAATCTGAACAGGAGGCAACAGGATGAATACAAATGCTGTCCTGCCGAAGAAAAATGAGCGCGGATACTACGATATCAGGATGGAGAGCATAGGTGGCATGGGGGGAAATCTTGCAGGGAAGATACTTGCCGAGGCTGGCGTCCTCGGGATGGGGTGGAACGGGGTGAGTTTCGCAAGTTACGGGTCGGAGAAGAAGGGCACACCTGTGAAAGCCTATATCCGGTTTTGCGATGCCGACAGTGAACTTCGTGACGGTTCTCCTGTGGAAGAGCCGCATCTTCTTGTTGTGTTTCACGAGAACCTTGCAATCACACACCCAGTTCTACAGGGGATAAAAGAGGATGCGGTGGTGATTGTAAACACGCAGAGGTCGCCTGACGAGGTGCGGGACATCATCCGTCTGCACGCGGGAACGCTTTTCTGCGTGAACGCATTAAAAATCGCTGTTGAAGAGAAGGTGCGAATCAATACAACGCTGCTCGGCACGATTGCGCGGGCGATGGAATTTATGGATAAGGATGCCCTGAAAGATGCGATCCGCAGGACATTTCAGGAGAAATACCCGAAACTCGTTGAAGGCAATCTGCGCGCTTTTGATCGCGGCTATGAGGAAGTGCAGATAAAGACTTTTTCGCCTGACGGCAAATATCCATACCAGCCGTATCACAGGTTTGAGCCGAAGTTTGGTTACCTGACGGCGCCGCTGGGCGGTGTGCTGGTTACCCCCGGCAACACCGCAGAAAAGGATTTGAGCGCATCCCGCGAGGGCTTCATCCCGGTGCTTGACAAGGAAAAATGCGTCCACTGCGCCGAGTGCGATGCCACCTGCCCGGACCAATGTTTTATCTGGGTGCGGCGGACGGACGATGACGGGAAGGAAAAACAATTCCTTGACCGTATTGAATATAAACACTGCAAAGGCTGCCTGCGCTGCATCTTGGTATGCAAGCCGGAGGCGTTGACGGCTGTGAGGGAAACGGCGGATTTAAAGGCGTGAAATTTGACAGGATTTACAGGATTTTATCCTGTTTATCCTGTATATCCTGTAAATATAAAAGGAGGAAGAATGAATCCGAAAACGGCAGTTAAAGAAGAAGTGAAACTTCCGGAACAGATTATTGTGTTGATGGACGGCAACGAGATGGCAGCGACTGCCGCTTCGCAGATAAATTACCATGTAATGGGATATTACCCGATCACGCCTTCCACCGACATCGCCGAGAACCTTGATCGGAAGAAGGCGGACGGCGAGCACGACATCGTGATGATCCCCGGCGACGGTGAGCACGGCGCTGCCGGCTCATGCTACGGCGCAGCGGCGGCGGGCGGGCGCGTCTTTAACGCCACCTCCGCGCAGGGCTTGCTCTACGCTCTTGAGCAACTTCCCGTCCAGTCAGGCACGCGCTTTCCGATGGTTCTCAATATCGTCTGCCGTTCGGTCTCCGGTCCGCTTGATATTCGCGGCGACCACAGCGACATCATGTTCGCACTCAACACGGGCTGGATCATACTCATGGCGAAGGATCAGCAGATGGTTTACGATATGAACATCATCGCGGTGCGCATCGGCGAGCACGACGAGGTGCGCCTGCCAGTGATCGTTGCGTCCGACGGTTTTTTTACAAGTCATCAGAAACGGCGAGTTAAGATTTTCACAGATCAAAGTGTTGTCCAGGATTTCGTCGGTCCGTGCAATACGCCTTACCATGTGCTTGACACCCAAAAGCCCACCACAATCGGCGCTTACATGAACGATCCCGATTACATCAACAATAAAAAACAGCAGAGTCTCGCTATGGAGGCAGCCTACCGCATCGCTCCGCAGATAATCAGAGAATACGCGGAGATAAGCGGCAGGCACTATCCGCTTGTTGATACCTATAGAATGGAAGACGCCGAGGCAGCGCTTTTTATACTGAATTCCGCTTATGACATCGCAAAAGAGGCGGTTGATATACTGCGCAGTGAAGGGAAAAAAGTCGGCGTTGCGACTGCTTATATGCTTCGTCCTTTTCCTCTGAAGGAAATACAGGAGACATTCCGCAGCCTTAAAGCCTTATGCGTTGCCGACAGGCAGGAGAGTTTCGGCGGGTGGGGCGGAAATATGACGATTGAGATCAAGGCTGCGCTCAAAGACGACCCGCAGAATAAGTCCATCATTTTCAGCAGAATCTATGGACTTGGGGGCATGGAACTTTCCCTCGGCGATGCCGTAGAGTTGTTGAACGAGGCGTATGAAGCGGCGAAATCGGGGCGAGTGAAATCCATTATGGAATACATCGGCGCTACGGCCGGCGACCCCGCGAAAGCGGCGGACGATACAGGGATGCCGCTCACTGCACAGGAAACCGACCCTGGCATCGTCCGCCTGGAAGAAGATGTAAAAACAGGCAAAATGGTAGTGCGCGGCGTCAACCCGCGCGAATTGACCCGGATGCCGAAACGGATCGCACCGGGACACGGCGCGTGCCCGGGCTGCGGCATCTTCCCCGCACTGAACGCCTTCCTGCGCGGCATCAACGGCTATGTCGTTATGCTCTTCCATACGGGCTGTGGCATGATCTGCACCACACCATACCCGCAGACTTCACATCGCATGACCTACATTCATAACCTGTTCCAGAACGGCGCAGCCACCATCGCGGGCGCGGTTGAAATGTATCACGAGCGCAAGCGGCGCGGCGAAATCCCACAGGACGAGGAAATCACCTTCATCGTCGTAACAGGCGACGGCGGCAATGACATCGGTATGGGACCGACCATCGGCGCCGCACTGCGCAACCACAAGATGATCCTTCTTGAATACGACAACGAAGGCTACATGAATACGGGACATCAGTTGTCGTTTACGACGCCCTTCGCCCATGCCACTTCCACCTCACATGTTGGACCGAAACAGCACGGCAAACAGACGCACCACAAGGACACCGTGCAGATTTTGAACGCATGCCACATTCCCTACATTTTTACCGCGTGCGAGACCAATCATATTGACCTCACCCGCAAGGCGGTTAAAGCACAAACATACGCCAATGAAGAAGGTTTCGTCTTTGCTAAAATTCTTTCTGCATGCCCGTTGAACTGGCGTATCAAAGACTCAGAATGCCGCAAGGTGCTACAGGCGTTCATTGATTGCTGTTTCTTTCCGATATACGAGGTTGAACATGGCATCACAACGCTTAACTACGACCCTGAAGAAAAGAAGAAACGCATTCCCGTTGTTGAATGGCTGAAACTGATGGGCAAGACGCGGCATCTGACGCAGCCTGACTTCAAGGCAGACCTTGAGCGAATAGAGGCGGAAGTTGAGCGCCGCTGGCGGCGGATGAAGGCGATGCACGAAAGCCCGGTTTTGTAAGGGTTGCAGTGGTTATCCCGATTATCTTTAGTGTCTTTAGTGTTTGACCCCCTTTTTTAGTTTTTTCTTTTTTCCCTTTCTTTTTTTGAGTCTGCCTGGGCTGGGATGAAGTGAGAGTCCCTGGGTTGAGAGGTGCGAAGTTAAAACAGGATTCGCTGTCCTGGGTAAGGCCTCCCCGTATGGATGCGCAGGCCTGCCGGTTCCTGCTTGTTCCAAGCGTGT
>JBFMBQ010000441.1:0-6358 GCA_040755115.1 bacterium | reverse complement strand
AGTGCGGTGATTCATCACCGCTTTGTTTATGACGGGAATTAATTCCCGTCTTTGAAAGCGACAATGAATTGTCGCACTCCAAATTAATCACTCATTAGATGAAGCAATATCATAGATAGAATCGCTCAATTTAGATCTGAATAATTTCAAATGTCAAAGCCAAAATGTCAAATGAATTTCATAATAAGATGAAAACATGATCCACTAATTACACTGATTTAACTATTGAAAACCGGAGAAAATTCCCATAGCATCAAGAAACAGGTATTGTGAAGTAAAAGGTCGTCCCCCGGAATTCGCGGCTTTCAACCCAGATGGTGCCGCCGTGCAGTTCCACAATATTTTTTGCGATAGACAGCCCCAGTCCTGTGCCGCCGAATTCACGACCGTCGCGCTGGTCAACCTGATAGAACGGTTTGAAGATGTGCTCAAGTTCTAATTTCGGTATGCCGATGCCTGTATCCGCCACTGTAAAGAGAACCGAGTTTGATTCCAACTGATGTGCTGCGCTCACAGTGATTTTGCCGCCCGGCGATGTGAACTTGACGGCATTGCCAACGAGGTTGAACAGCACCTGATTGATACGGTCGCCGTCTGCGTTTACCCGCGGCAGGCGGTGCCTTATCAGTACCGATAAGGTCAGATTTTTTTCCTTCAGGCGGTCGGCAAAAACTTCCTCAATGCTGCGCAGTTCCTTTGTAAGATCAATATACTGCTTTCGGATTTCAATTTTACCCGCCTCAATCTGCGAAAGGCTCAGGAGATCGGAGATAAGTTGCTGGAGATTTCGCGCCCTGCGCAGCACCACTTCAAGGCTGATGCGCATATCGTCGCTCAGACTGCCGAACGAGCCGTGCAGCATCATGGAAACATAGCCCATAATGGTGGTAAGCGGTGTCTTCAGTTCATGCGAGACAGTTGACAGAAAAGTGTTTTTCACCTCGTTCGCCTTCTGAAGATTGACATTGGATTCAAGCAGTTGCTGGTTGACCTTTTCAAGTTGCTGTGAATATCTTTCAAGATTTTTGTGCGCTTCTTTGAGGCGTGAAGAGTATTCTTCAATCTGTTGTTTTGAGATTTGCATCTGCCTTATGGAGTTGTGAAGCCTGCTGCCCATTTCGTTGAATGAATCAGCCAGTTCGGCGATCTCGTCGCCGGCAGGGACTTCAATCTGATACAGCAGGTTGCCTTTGCCCATCTCCTCCGCTCCCTGGCGAAGTCTCATTATGGGATTTGTGATCCGTTGGGTCGTGATGTAAGCGAGTAATACGGAGATAGCAAGCCCGGTTATAACGAAAAAGATGATTTTAAGGATTTCATTTCTGAAGCCCTTCTGTAGAGGGAGCGTGGAATTCCTCAGTTCAAATACAGCCACCGGGTTGCCGATTATGTCCAGCAGCGGGAAGTAGCCTCCGATTTCGCCCTGCCTCGGGTAACGGTATACGCCCTTCAAAGGCAATTCTCTGCCTTCAAGAAGCGTTTCCAAAGGCAGGGTAAGCCAGTTTTTCTCGGTGGTGTTTATCAGGTCGTTTTCAACATAGATGCTTGCAGCGCCCTTCGTTCTGTTTTTTATATCGTCAAGAAGCGATGCGTTGGTGCTGAACAGATATGAGACGCAGACCGTGCCGCTTACCTCGCCCGGTATCGGAGCGGGTGCGGGTTTGAAGGATGGAACGAGGACGGTTTTTTCGCGGACGATAACAGGGACGGCAGCCTTGAGCAGAAGTGCCGTGCCTGTCTTATCGGTAGGGTTGACACTGGTCAACGCCATCTCTTTTTCCAACTTATTCACAGGCTGCGATTCATACGCTGCGATTTCCTTTCCCCTGATCGCAAGCGAGATAAATGGGTCATCAAGAATGGAATCACCGGGCGATAGAGGCAGTTGCGAACGGTAAAGGACAATCCCATCGCGGTCAACCACTGTTACAGAGGTTACTTCGTCCTGCGGCACTCCCTCAAGGAAACTGCTGATTCGCGCGGCGAGCGGGTTGCCGAGGCGGAAGGCGACCATCTTCTCTACCAGCGGGTCGCGGCTTATGGTGCGCGCGATGCGCAGCAGGCTTTGTTCTTTCTGTTCAAGCAGCAGGGATGCAATTACAAGGTCGGATTTCATCTTCTGAGATGTTTCGTTGTATATTCTTTTCTGAAGTGAATTCATGACGAACACCGACGGGACGCTCATGGATAAGAGTACCACGAGGACGAAAGCGATGATGAGGCGTGCGCCGAGTTTGAACCTGCGCGGGGTCAGTTTCTTTTGAATCGCTGGCTCTGTTTTTATTGCTGAATCTTGCATTAACCTGAATATTATATGAATTGTCTCCCTTTTTCCACAATTAAAAAAGCGGACTGGTAAGATGTGAGATGTGAAATGAAGTTCAAATGTCAAATGTCAAAAAATATGATCCACTAATCACACGAATTTACACTAATTAAATGAGTTCACTTGAAGTTAATCCCCATGTTTCTCCCTATCTACTATCTCCCTACTATCTACTGTTTTTGATATTTCATTTTTTATGTGTTAGAATCCAAATTGGTGGAAATAATAAAAGGGGCAGAGCCTTTTTACATAGAAGGCAGCGATGCAGGGTGCCTGCTTTTGCACGGCTTTACCGGAACGCCGAAGGAAATGCGCCCGCTCGGTGAATATCTCGCAGCACGAGGCATCGCTGTGCTTGCGCCGCTTATTGAGGGACACGGCACTTCCCCGGCGCACCTTGCGAAAACACGCTGGCATGACTGGTGGCGGTCAGCCGCCGAGTCGCTGAAAAACTTACAGAACAGGTGCGGAGGGAAAAAGATTTTCGCAGCAGGTCTTTCTATGGGTGCACTACAGACGCTCCATCTCGGCACACACCGACCCGATTTGACAGGTATCATTTCTCTTGCGGCGCCTGTATTCGTGCGGCACTGGAAACTGACGGTCTTTCTCCCACTCCTGCGAAATGTGCTGCTTCATAAAATCTACCGCTACGATAAGGCGCTCGGCAACGACCTTAAAGACCCCGAGGCTCTTAAGGAACACTTGTTTTATTCAAAAATCCCTACCGAATGCATGCCGAGCCTCGTTGATTATATGGCGCATGTCAGAGAAGACCTCGCTGAAATCACTATCCCCATCCTGATAATTCATTCACGCCACGACCACACCGTGCATCCCGAGAACGCAAATGTTATTTACAACGCGGTAAGTTCACAGGATAAGGAGATTGTGTATGTTGATAATTCATACCATGTTGTAACTCTGGATTACGATAAGGAGTTTGTTTTTGATAAAATATATCAGTTCATAAAGAAACACGCTGATTCTAAGGCAGACAGCAGGCAGTAGATAGTAGACAGGGTATTAAATAATGAGACATTTCAATTCCCACACCGCATTATACACCCTGCACCGCTTGGTATCCTTAAAATATGTCTTCGCTGCCGCTGCCCTCACAATGTTAATGCTCTCTCCCGCACTGTTTCTGTTCCCGCGATCAACATTTGCGCTTGATTCTCCATATACCATCACGGGCGATTACATTATCTTTAACATTGACTCAAAGATCATCTCCTGCACAGGCGATGTTGAACTGCGCTACAAAGCCATCCAGATCAACGCTGACTCAATGCAGATAGATGTAAACGGCCACATTCTTACAGCGCAGGGAAACATTCAGATCATATCAACGCTCGTATCGGGGCAGACCGTGCAGCCGATTGAAACCGAAGAGATGGAAACCGTGAACCTTGAAGAAGTAATTGAACGCGAAACCGGCGGCAACCAGAGGATCTATCACGGCGATGCCGTCGTGTATGATCTCAATTATTTTCAGGGCGTTGTCATACAGACACGCACGGAGGTCAGGAAGATATACCTCCTCGGCGAGAAACTTGAAGAGACCGCCGCGATACAGAATCTGAAGGAATATGTTGATCTCTCTGACGACCCCGGCGGCGCAAGCGCAAGCGTAACGGCGGAGAAATTCCGCATTTCGCCGAATGTCAAATACGAAGCATGGAAAGCCACGATGTGGGTGAAGGGAACGAAGGTGATAAACCTGCCGTATTACACGAACACGGGGCGCGGGATGCTCCCCGGCAAGTGGCGTCTGCGCAATGCGAGTTACAGCACGAACAACAACTGGTCGCTCGGCGCCGAGGTGCGCTACAAGTCAGCGCGGGGCAAGCGGGGCGCCTTCAACATTGACTACCGCGACAAGGGCGTCAGGCAATACCTGTTGGGGTTGTCCCAGCAACTTACTTTCGGACGCACGGTAGGCGGAATGTTCTCTATGTCCAATCTCGGCAGCGGCAGCCGCGGAATGAACCTCTCGTTGAACCGCTACTCTTCGGGGACGAAATACCAGAATCTTTCGCTGCAACATACGGCGCATGGTTCGCAATCTATGAACTTCAGTTTTTCCGCAAAATTGAAAAAAGCTCCCATTCAGGGTTCACTGACGGCGTCGCGCCTGCCTGCCAACGACAGCGATTCCACAAATGCAAGCCTCCTGATGGGCGGTCGCAGCAAATATCTCGGCAGACACAAAAATCTCGGATTCCGCACCACGATGTCGCTTATGTATTATGAGAGCGACCCCGGCACCGGCGGCGTCGCCAACTGGTATACTGGCATCAGTTTCTTCCGCACCGCCATCCGCGCAGGCAAAAACGGCCTGATAAGCACTACCGTAAATTATGGACACGGCGCAACAACCGACGGAAATTTGCAGAACAAAATTGACGGCACTGTGAATTACAACTATCAGATCAAAAAAACCGGCGTCCTTAATCTTTCCTTTTCCCACGGTAAAAACAGAACCTCACGCCCGCTCGCCAATCCCACAACAAGCAACTTCTCCATCGCGCTTAACCTCAACGGGCGCAGCCTCTGGAACGCGCGCCTCGCAACCTCTTACAGCCTCACAAACAGCAAGTTCAACAACCTCAACCTCTTTCTTGACCGCAGATTGAGCGGCAAAACATATCTCTCATCCACTATGACCTACAACACGGAACGGCACAATCTCCTTGATGTCAGATACATGGTTCGCTACAATCTTCACGGCACAACCGTCAACACGCAATGGCTGAAAGAAGGCAACGACTTCGTGGTTGACTTCAATTCGCAGTTTCAATAATCTGCAATTCCAGATATGCTGGATATATGGCGGCAGGCACTGACGGGCTGTTGAAAAAGTCAGGGGTATTTTACTAATCCACAGATTAAACAGATTAACACTGATTTTTACGGACATTCTTTGCGCTCTTTGCGCCGCGCACAGCGCGATCAAATGTTCTTTGCGATTACAAATTCTTTCTGTGCGACAACCCTGGCTGGAAAAGACTGAATTGCGCCATCAGAAAACCAGACTGCAAAATCATTTGAATAGCGTCGGTACATGAGGCGATATTGCGCTTTAAGAGGAAACCGAGCATCTTGACCAATGGGAATGGAATATGTTTCAAAATATTTTATACCCGGGCGCAAAAATTTCTTATTGATGATCTCAACATATTTCAAGGAATCGGCTGGCGTGATTGGCTGTCCCCATTTGTCAATTTCAATGCGGCCAAGGCGGTGCGTTAAATCGTCTTTGCTGAAACCGGAGAAGTAAATTTTACGACCTGCCGCGTCTGTTACTTCCAGTTCAAACCAGACTTCAGTGATATTGGCAAAAAGGCTGGATGGAAAGTCGTGGCTGATTTTTCTGTTCAGGGTAGAAAATTTCAATTTCAGCGAATTGTCGGAAACAGCCTTAGTTTCCAAGCCCATAGAGAAATGGTTTCCCCCTCTGGCAACTTTCACTGATTCCTTGATTTCCCGTGCCAGTCTTATAACATTCAAGGTCGGGTGCTCGTTTGGAAATGTTTCCGCTAAATTCAACACCGGCAGATTCCCTTGCAACCATTGCCCTGTGTCTGCTGAAAATTTCTCTATTTCGGTTTTCTCAACGCCTTCATGAAAGATAACCACTTGAGGCAGTTCCTGCTGAATGCCGAATAGTGAGTGGTCCATCCACGAGTAGCCATATTTATCTCTACCTATTCTTGGCATGTGGCATCTATGACAAGAGATGGCTTTGCCTAATTTTGAGGCTTGAAACGAACTGACATTGTCCAGGGGAATTTTTTTATGACCATTTCTGATTGATTCTAAAGAGTGGCAGGGAAAACATATAGAGCCATTTTTAATGATAGGTCTTTTGACATCACCGATATGTTCTAACACGGAATTAATAATCCTGAATTATTCATATTAACCGCGGAGAACGCTGAGGACGCGGAGAAGTTTTTCTCTTGCTTCCGCATAGGCACACATTCTGAAATCAGGATAAAATTTTCACCCTAAGGGTGATGTTCAATG
>JBFMBQ010000440.1:0-5682 GCA_040755115.1 bacterium | reverse complement strand
ATAAAGATAAAATTAATAAAAATATGATTTCATTAAAAACATCAGTACTGATATTGATCACATTCATCTCTTTAAGTCTGTTTGAAGGCATTCTTGTTTTTCTGAGTCAGGTATTAAGTAACTATTATTTCGTAGGAACTGGGTACGAGCGCTTTGTTGTGTTTCAGATTTTATTCGCGCTTATAGCGGTAGTTCTACTGAAATTCCGTTATCACATTGTTCACACTGTTAATGCCGAGCGGGACATAGTACGCAGGCTGCTGATAGACTTGCTGCCTGTTGCTCCAATCGGAATTATCAGTTTGTATGCGAATGAATATTTACCTGTCATAGCAATTATCTTCGTTTATTTTCCCACCATTTTATATTCGGTTTCATGCTCAATGAACGACCTTAGGAGATTCATAAAATCGGTTATTGTATGCACTGTTGTTTTGATTTTCGGCATTAAACTTGTCAACATATATTTTCAGGTTCCCTTTTTAAGGGATTTTTGTCTTATCTTTATCTTAAACAGTATCGCTGTCAGGTTAATTTTGTTCGGGATAAGAGCGTCCGAATCACTTCTTCCTGATGCAGGAATA
Organism: bacterium; assembly: GCA_040755115.1. Classification (GTDB taxonomy): domain Bacteria; phylum UBP15; class UBA6099; order UBA6099; family JBFMBQ01; genus JBFMBQ01. The sequence goes on along the minus strand of JBFMBQ010000440.1, from coordinate 5,098 downwards.
AGGGGACGAAATATATTTATTGTTGCGCTGACAGCATATCTTCTCTTTATAAGCACTTACTTTTTTGCGGTAATTTACCCGAAATCAAGAGTGCCATTAAAAGGCATGGGATTTACGCCCGACTGGTCGCCTTATGACAACAGGATTGTTTTTACCGCGTTCAGAGTCAACAAGGCATTCGCTTTTGGCGAACCGCAGGCAAAGGCGCTAATTTACAACGCAGATAAAGGACAATTAGAAAAACTGATACCGCTCCCAGGAATCCCTTCCAAAGAGGAATTTTATGGATCATTATTCAGTTTTGTTACATCAATGGTAGTTTGGACTTGGGAAAAAGACAGGCTATTTTACCTTAAGAACGGCAAGGAAGGGGTTTTATTCAACGCCGACGGAACGGGTTTTGAAACAATCTTCAAACTCCCGAAGAACCAGATCGCAGCATCAAGTGTAATGATCTCCCCAGAAAGGACAAAAATATTTTTTATTGCAGGTGAAAGAGTCCTGAAAATAGGGACTGACATGCACAAAAATTTCACTTTAATTAATCACACTGAGATAATTGAGCACCCTTATATTGTTGATCTGAAGAAGAAGACTCTTACGCCATTCAGGATAAAAGGATTCCGTCATGACAAGGATTGTAGTTTTTTCTTTCGCTTAGGTTTCTCAGGGTGGTTCAGCGAAGACATTCTATGGCTGGATATGCCGGGTTGCAGTCAAGGATGTTCCGGTGAGTTATTTGAAAAAGGCGCGGTTCTCTGTGGGACTGAAAAAATGCCCGATTGTCCTGAATTGAAAGAGCCAAATTCATATACCCAGATATTCGTTAAAACGGATGGGACATGCCTTGGAAATTTTCCGAAATTTGAGTATGAGAAATCTTATATGGGAGATGGGCGTCCATTTGGCGATGGAAAACGATTCCTGTATTATGCCAACATAGAACAGGAAAAACTTTCTTGCTTTTATATTGGAAATTTAGTTGATAAAACAATCGTTCGGACGGGCTGTCTTCCAATTCCAAATGCCTATCTTGAATTACAAAAAGTATGGTTAAATTGGATAAGATTTAATTATCAAGAAAGAGCGGTGTACGATGCTGATGACTGGGTGTGGGTGCGGTTTTACGATGTAAAATCTGATTTACGGATGCCACGGCTTATCAACTATAAGACAGGTGAATTCAGCCCGTATTTTCCTGCATTATTAACTGAGCCTTATCATCCATTCATCGGGTTGCCAAGCCCAGGCGGGAAATTTCATGTTTTAGGTAAAGAAGACACCAAAGATGATGCAACTAATAATTTCACCGATTACGCAAAATATAAATTTTTGTTTGATTATGCATACTTCTTTTATACACCTTTTCTTCATCTTCCATCTTTTATGATATTTGACATCTTTGATTCAGAAGGCAAGTTGATTGCCTCAATATCAGAGAAGGACTTTGAAATCTGAATTGTTAATCCTGCGCACTTTTCGTGAAACAATTCCTCATCTGAACGCAAATACTTAATCCCGTTAATCCTGTCAAACTAATTCTGTCAAGTGTATAATTTATCCGATGGCGAAAAAATCAGAACTGTTTGATAGTGCCCTCGCGGAGGAACTTAAGCAGGTGCAGCCGCTTGCTGTGAGGATGCGTCCTGAACGGATTGAGGACATACTCGGGCAGGAACATCTGCTCGGCGAGGGGAAGCCGCTGCGCAAGATCATTGAGGGACAGATGATGGTGTCAATGGTGTTCTGGGGACCGCCTGGGACAGGGAAGACCACGCTTGCGCGGCTGATTGCAAGGGGAATGAATGCCCACTTTGAGGAATACAGTGCGGTTACATCACAGTTGAGCGACATCCGCCGTGTGGTGAAAATGTCAGAAGACCGCCTCGCCACAATCGGACAGCGAACAATACTTTTCGTTGATGAGTTTCACCGCTTCAACCGCGCCCAGCAGGACGCCTTCCTGCCTCACCTTGAAGGCGGTCTGCTCACTCTCATCGGCGCCACAACCGAAAACCCGTTCTTTGTTCTGAATCCCGCACTCCGCTCGCGCCTGTCAATCTTTCACTTCAACCGCATCAGCGATGCCGATCAGAAAAAACTTCTGCGTAAGGCGAGAGAACATCTGATGAAGTCAGGAAAATGCGCGCAGAAAACGATCACGGAATCGGCGGTTGAGGAAATGATACTTCTTGCAAACGGTGATGCGCGTATTCTGCTGAACCTTCTGGAGATTTCGGTAATGCTGCTTGGGGAAGGAGAAAAACTTGACGGAGCGAAGGTGCGTGAGGCGGCAAGCCAGCGCTGGCTGGATTACGACCGCCTGCGCACCGAGCGCTACGATATGGTATCGGCGTTCATAAAAAGCATGCGCGGCAGCAATCCCGATGCTGCGCTCTACTGGATGGTGCGGCTGCTTGAAGGCGGCGAGGCGCCGGAATTCATCGCAAGGCGGATGGTGATCTTTGCGGCAGAAGACATCGGCTGCGCCGCTCCCAACGCCATCACGGTCGCCGCCTCCACTGTGCAGGCAGTGGAATTCGTGGGGATGCCGGAGGCGCAGATTCCCCTCGCCTTCTGCTGCGTTTACCTCGCCTCGTGCCCGAAAAGCAACAAGGCTTACCTCGCACTGAAAAAAGCCGCTGAAGATGTCCGCACCAAGCCGCTTGAACCCGTGCCGCTTCACCTGCGCAACTACGATTTCACAAAGGAAAAATCAATCAAGGACAAATACCTCTATCCTCACGATTTCCCCGGTCATTTCGTTGAGCAGGAATACTTTCCGCCGAGCCTTGCAGGCACGGTATATTATTACCCTTCCGACCAGGGAAACGAGACAAAAATTCTCCAGAGGCTCAATGCCCTGAGGAAAAAATTGTTGAAAAATTCGCTTTCTGAAACGGTGAAGGATTCGGAATGACTTCCGGAATCCCCTTTTTCCGGCTCGACCAGGAAGCGAAATTGCTGGCGCGGTTCTTGCGTTGTGTAACGAAATTTACGGCTTCGTTACATTCGCAGCCTGCTTGCCCTTCGGACCCTGCACCATCTCAAATTCAACTTCGTCACCCTCTTTGAGAGTCCTGTAACCTTCCTGCTTTATGGCGGAGTAATGAACGAAGATGTCCTCGCCGCCATCGGGCTGCTCAATAAAACCGTACCCGCGTGCTGAATTAAACCATTTCACTCTGCCTTTTGACTTCATCTGGCAGTGCCTCCTGATAATAAAAATTGCCGGGGCGTTCAGGCTGCGACTCAGTTCCATCAAAAACCATACAGTATCACAGCCTCACTCCGGGGCTCTTCCGGACTGAATTGCCTTGGCGGGAAATCTTGAGAGGGGAGTTAATTCGGTTGATAATTCTACTACCTGCCTTCTTCCAAACCATGCTTCTCAATCCGGCTCCACTGATCGCAGACCGTGTAAACGCTTACCAGAATAATTTTACTTCCCGTCCACGATCCCATCAGCGAAAAATCGCCACTTATCATACTATGACTTTTTAACTGTTTGTCAATAGAGTCAAAAAAAATAATTACAATGGGTGATGAATTCATTTGAAGTTTTGGTATATGGTAGACGGTAGATGGGAAATGATTGGAGATCATCTTGCTTCTTCCGTCTACCGTCTCACTCATTTTATAAACTGCGTCACTGATCATTGATCACCGTTCACTGAAAGTGCGAATTGTCATTTTTTAGATTATCATTTATATTTTGAACCTGAATGAGAATTGTCAGAGGCGAGACTGTAAAGGTTGGGATTATCGGCTGCGGGCGTATGGCGCAGGTAGGGCATCTGCATTTTTTGGCACGGCATCCATCGGTGCGCATCGCTGGGGTTGCTGATACGAAACAGCAGACAGCGCGCACCGCCGCACGCAAATATCGTGCTGAGAACTATTTCAGCAGTGCGGAAGAACTGATAGAAAAGGCGCGCCCTGACGCCGTCGTTATATGCACGCCGCCATGGCATCACCCTGAAGCAACAATCCTGGCAGCAGAAAATAAAATTCACATCCTGTGCGAAAAACCAATGGCGCTCACGACCCAAGACTGCAAAAAAATGATTGCGGCATGCAAAAAAAACGAGGTTTATCTCCAGATCGGCTTCGTCAACCGCTTTGACCCGGGCTTTGTAAAGATAAAAGAAATAATCCGCCGCGGCGATATGGGCAAGGTGTATCAGTTGAGCGGCATATATTATATGCTGATACCCGATGTGGATTCGCCGCCGCTGAGGAGCATAATGCGGGCGGCGCGCGCTATCGGAGTAAAAGAGGAAGACCTCGGCGGCTGGCGGGTGCGCGACTCGCGCGCTGGCGGCGTCCTCACAGACTTCGGCATCCACTTCATTGACCTCTTCCGCTGGTTCGCGGACGACCCGGTAACCTCTGCGGCGGGTTTTACACAGCGTGTCGTTCAGACGCGGACGAACGAAGACCACGCCGCCTGCGTTCTACGCTTCAAAAGCGGCGCCACCGCCTACATTGAAGCGGGTTTGTGCCCGCTGACTGCGCGCGATATGAAAATACACGGGCTGATTCACGGCGAGCGAATGTCCCTTTCGTTTGCAATGGATAATATGTGGTTCACAAAGGGACCGCCTCTCTATTACAACACCTACGCACATGTAAAAAAATATACTGGCGTTTCATTAGTGGTTGACAAATGGCAAAATGTGCCGGTTCTTCACGGCAGGAATTTTTTTATGTGCAAACGGCAAACTGACCACTTCATACAAATGATCAGAGGGAAATTGCGTCCGTACGCCGGCATCGGCGAAAAGTGGGGCGCCACAGGTGAAGACGGACTTGAAGCAACGCGGATTGTTGAAGAGATTTATAAGAAAGAAAAAAATAAACCACGGAGGCACGGAGGCACAGAGAAATCAGTGTAAATTAGTGAAATTCGTGGATAAGAATCTTTGTTAATCTGTTGTTTCATAAAAAATTTCCACATATATTTAATACGCCTTTTTTACCAATTCGGCGATCTCCTCAGGATCAACATCACGCGGATTGGTTACGACAGTGCCGTCCAGAAGCGTGTATTCGGCGATCATATCAAGGGCATCCTCTTTAACGCCGACATCGCGCA
>JBFMBQ010000439.1:0-3582 GCA_040755115.1 bacterium | reverse complement strand
GCATGTCCTTTCCATCAAAACAGCAGATCAGGGGTATCGTTTTTTATCAGATTTCATTTTCAGAGGCGGGAGCGAACAGATATGCACGACCGAAAACTATCACCGTTAGATTCGGTGATTCTGCACCGCAGAAGGTCATCTTGAACGACGCAGAGGGTAAACCTCAGGTATGGAAATTTGCACCAGTTCAGACTTCCGATATAACCATTAATATTATTGATCTCTACACCGACGCACGCTACCAGGAATACACGGGTTTTCAGGAGATCACCGTTGTGCCGTCGGATGAGACCATTCCATCCGATTCGCAGACGATAGAAGCGGTTGAGGATCAGGTGAGCACACCATTAACCGGTGAAAACAAAGGATTATTTGATGAGATTGAAAAAGAGATAGAAGAAGATGTCCTTAACGCTGAAGCGGAAGAATTGCTTCGTCTCCTGCATGAATTCACCGAAAAGTTTGAGAGATATTTAAGGAAGAAGGCGAAAGCAAAGCCATGACAAGATATGATTCTGGCGCAAAAGGTTTGTTAAAGGCATAATTAAAATCACAAACCAAAAATTCCAAATGGCAGATCAATGTCAAAGTTCAAATGTCAAATGTCAAAACATTTAGTAACCAGCAACCAGCAGCCAGCAACCAGAGATTGGAGACGGGAGATGGAAAACGGGAAACGGCTAAACCATCTCACTTCTACCGTCTTCCATCTCACCAAATCCCTGGCTACTCGCTACTGGCTACTGGCTGCTATTTGTAATTTGATCTTTGTCATTCATTTGACATTTGGTCTTTGACATTTGAAATTTTATGACTCTTTGATTTTTGAAATAGTTGTGATGTAAAATTATCCCCATTGTGATTAAACAAGAGACTCTTCTGATAGAGAGGATTATGCGTGGAAATGGATATCGCAAAGGATAATACAGACTTTCCGCAGGATTCAGGTACCTCGCTTCCCAAACACATTGACCCTACACACTATGAGGCGAAGTGGTATCAGCGATGGATGGACGCTGGATGCTTCTCAACGCACCCCGAAGCAGCCCCCTCGCGCTTCTGCATCGTGATCCCCCCGCCTAACATCACCGGCTCACTTCACATGGGGCATGCCCTGAACCTTTCGCTTCAGGATGCCATTATACGACACAAGAAACTGACAGGCGCCGATGTGCTATGGCTGCCGGGCACCGATCATGCGGGAATCGCAACCCAGAATGTTGTGGAGAAGCAACTTATGGACGAAGGAACACATCGCGCTGACCTCGGCAGGGAACGGTTTGAGCAGCGTGTGTGGGAGTGGAAGGAGACGGCGCAGGGGCGCATAAATGACCAGTTGCGCAAACTCGGCGCTGCCGTTGACTGGCGCATGGAGCGATTCACATTTGACGAACAGTGCTGCCATGCGGTCAGGCAAGCGTTCAAGACCCTCTACGATGAAGGTCTCATATATAAGGATATGCGAATAATCAACTGGTGCCCGCGGTGCAAAACCGCTCTCTCTGATATTGAAGTGGAATTTGAAGAAGAGGGCGGCGCTCTTTATTATGTTAGTTATCCAGTTGAAGGCACATCCGAGGCGATAGTGGTGGCGACGACGCGCCCGGAGACGATGCTTGGGGATTCTGCAGTGGCAGTGAACCCGGATGATGAGCGCTACAAAAAATTCCATGACAAGATGGTAACGCTGCCGCTCGTCGGGCGCAGCATCCCGGTCATCACGGATGATTATGTTGATCGCCAGTTCGGCACAGGCGCGCTCAAAATAACTCCAGCGCATGATCCTTATGATTTTGAAATCGGAAAAAAACACAACCTGCCTGCATATTGTATGATGGACGAGGACGGCGTCATCACCTCGGATTATCCCGCATACACGGGAATGGACAGGTTCGCCTGCCGTGTGAAGGTGGCGGTTGACCTTAAATCACAGGGTTTATTAGTGAAGCAGGAAGTTTATCGGCACTCTGTCGGGCACTGCTACCGCTGCGGTATTGCCATTGAGCCGTATCTGAGCCTTCAGTGGTTCGTGCGGATGAAGGAACTCGCAGAGCCTGCGGCGCAGGCGGTTCGTGACGGAAGGACGCGCTTCCTGCCCGACAGGTGGACAAAGGTGTATCTGAACTGGATGGACAACATCCGCGACTGGTGCATCTCGCGCCAGTTGTGGTGGGGACACCGCATTCCTGTGTGGACATGCGCTGACTGCGGCGATATATCCGCTTCTGTAACCGACATCCAGGAGTGTCCGAATTGTTCTTCCAGAAACATTTCTCAAGAGGATGATGTGCTTGACACATGGTTCAGTTCGGGGCTATGGCCCCTGTCAACGCTCGGATGGCCTAACTCAACTCCCGCTCTGAAAACATATTACCCGACTTCCATTCTTGTTACGGGCTTTGACATCATCTTCTTCTGGGTCGCAAGAATGATGATGTTCGGGTTGAAATTCGGCGGCGATGTACCATTTCGCGATGTTCTCATTCACGGAATCGTGCGTGATGCCGAAGGCACAAAGATGAGCAAATCCTACGGCAATGTAATTGATCCTCTTGATATTATAGATGAGTATGGCGCAGATTCACTCCGGTTTTCGTGCCTCAGTTCCGCAGGTATGGGACAGGATGTGTATCTGTCTGACGAAAAATTCCGCTCAGGTCGCAATCTCTGCAATAAGTTATGGAATGCGGCGCGGTTCATACTGATGACGGCGCCGGAGCCGCCGTCTGATTTACAGAAAGCGTTGTCGGAAGCCGCCCTTGATTTGTCCGACCGCTGGATTCTCTCGCGTGCAAAGGAAACCCTTGACGAGGCGCTTGCGCTGATGGAACAATACGATCTCGCAGAGGCACTGCATAAGATATATGCCTTCTTCTGGCACGACTTCTGCGACTGGTATCTTGAGATCGCCAAGAACCGCCTTAAAAATGCCACAGAAGCGGAACACAACATGATCACTTCCATCCTGCATTACCTTCTGCGCTGGATTCTTACCCTCTTTCACCCTTTCATACCGTTTATCACGGAGGAAATCTGGCAAGCTTTGCCTGTAGGGGCACGGCATTCCGTGCCTCTACTCGCCGAAGAGAGGTATCCGCAGTTTGATTTTGCGCCTGATGACGAGGCAATACGGCAGATGACATTTATCCAGGGACTTATAAGGAATGTGCGCGACATCAGGGCAAGCCTCTCAATACCACCAAAAACCAAAATTGAACTTTTAGTAAGCACGGATGATTCACATAAAATTCAAACAATGAAAATTTGTGAATCATACATATCATCGCTCAGCGGGGTATCACGAATACAGTTCGGGCGCATCAAAGACAAGGATGAAAACAGATACGCAACCTGTATAATTGATGGCGTTGAAATATTTGTGCCAGTGCCGTCAGAAATGAAAGATGGGGAGACGGAGCGGCTTGAGAAGCGAAGAAAGACCTTGAGCGAAGAGTTGGTAAGAATAGAGGGAAAACTTCAGAACGAATCGTTTGTCCAGAAGGCGCCGCGAGAAGTAGTGCAGAAGGAGCGCGAAAAACTTGTCGCATTGCGGGATGACCTGAACAAGATAACGGAGCGGCT
>JBFMBQ010000438.1:0-2106 GCA_040755115.1 bacterium | reverse complement strand
GACCAGCCCTTTGATCGCCTGGTAGTATGTCTTGTCAAGCGGGTAGCCTGCTGATGAAGTTACAACGATGTCGGCTGGTTCAGCCGCATCAACCCTGTCAAACTGCGATGAAAAACGCACGCCATGTAGGTGCGCAGCATTCACATCGCCGCAGAAGACGCCGCATACCTCGCGCTCCTCGTTGAGGACAACATTTACGATAAAATCCACGCCTGCCATATCCGCTATCTCGCATAGTTCCTCGTGAAGCAGGTTGTCTTTAAGAATGCAGTTTGTTGCATATTCCGATTCAAGAAAGTGGGTGCCGTGAATTCGCTTCATTGTATCAATGCCTGCCAGTCCCGGACATAAAACCTTTCTGCCGCCCGAGTAGCCTGCCATAAAGTGCGGCTCTATCAGACCTGTGAGGATTTTCAGGTCGGCATCAAGGTAAAGGCGGTTCAGCCAGACCTCCGTGCCGCTGCGTGTGCGCCCGATGCTGCGCAGATTCTCCCTGTCAAGCCAGTTGTGGTTGACGATGCGGTAATTTAGGGCGATTTCGGGACCGACAAGTTCAATTATTTCTTCGCCTTCATTTGGGCGGTGGGTGCCGGTTGCGATAAGGATAATAATGTCATCCGGTTTGATGCCTGCTTGGTGAATTTCTTCAAGAATTGGCAGAAGAAGGAAGGCATTCGGGACTGGGCGAGTGATGTCGTTTATCACGATGCAGGCGGATTTTCTGCCTGATGCGAGAGCGGCGAGCGGCTGCGTTTCGGCAGGTGAACGCAGCCCTTCGTGTAAGGTGTTATCTGAATTTTCAAGGGGGATCATTTTTTGCTTTTGGTAAACAGCGGACAGATGGTTTTCATCTACATTTATTTCCAGTCCTGTTTTCCCGTAAGCCAGTTTGATTTTCACGGTAGATATTATTATAGCGAAATCGGGGTTATGTAAATACTTTTTGGTTCACACAAAGGAACGATGGAAGTTGGAGATGGGAAGGGTAGTTATGAATAATGTCGCATAATATATATTATGTAATTATTCTTGTTGCGAAGCCATATAAAACTTATTTTTTCTATTCTGTTTACAAAAGGACAGTTTTTGTTAGAATTTTATAAAATCTATCGCCAAGGTGATAATTATGAAGAAATTTACATTACTTTTTATCGGAATCGTTGCAATATTATGTTTCGCATCATCTTGCAGCAATAAAAGCGTTCAGTTAAGGATCTTAAAAAAAGAAGTTAAAAAGAACCCGCAGAGCGCCCAGTCTCATAACAATCTTGCTTTCTTCTATGAGGAAACTCTCGGTGACTGTGAAAAAGCGATTGAAGAATACAAAATATCGCTTCAAATTAAACCTGACGGCAATTTGATCGCCAGCAACAATATCGCCCAATGCAACTACAAACTTAAGAGATATGATGAGGCGCTGAAGATATTTGAGCAACTTGTGAAGGATTATCCGAACAACAGCAGGATTCACGGCAATCTTGCGATGACTTATCACCAGTTGGGACGCTATGAAGATGCCGAACATGAGTATAAAAAGGCGCTTGAACTTAATCCGAACAATGAGCCTGCCAAGAACGGCTACGAAATCTTCAAGGAGGACATTAAAACCAAGAAGATTGGAACTGAGGGAAAAGGAACAGAGTAACAGATGCTATACATTTGTATACATCAATGACAAATGACAAAATCCAAATTCCAAAGATCAAATGAATGTCAAATGTCAAAGATTCCATTTATAACACATGCATAACTGGCGAAGTTCTTACACCTGAGTCAATTATCATCTAACATCTTACTTCTTACATCTTACTAAAGATTTTTCTTTGCGTAATCAACAGCGTTTTTGAAGATCGGCAAGCCGTCGCCCACAGAAGATGCCTCGCCGCGCGTCCACTGCGGGTGATGATAGGGGAAGATGTGTCGCTCGGGGTGCGGCATCAAGCCGAAGATTAACCCTGTCGGGTCGCACAGACCTGCGATGTTGTCAACCGAGCCGTTTGGGTTGTGCGGATACCCTGCCGGCTCCCCTTCCTTATCTACATACTGAAATACCACCTGATCGTTTTCCCATATTCTGTTTCGTGTTTCATCAGAATCAAACATCAC
>JBFMBQ010000437.1:0-9992 GCA_040755115.1 bacterium | reverse complement strand
AAGGGGGTTGAAAAAATAATGAAAAACGGATGAACGCGGAAGACGGAACAATAGACTTTTTTCAATGGAATCATTTTTATTTTTCTGGATTCCCCTGTTTCATAATATCTCATTCCTGCGTGTTTAAGCAGGAATCCAGAAAAAATAAAAATGCATAGGACAATTATTAACTAACTGTGGCTTGCGGAAAATCGTCGCTCAAGTACAATCCGCGCACCCTGCTGCAATCCCTAAAAACCACTGTGGCTTGCGGAAAATCGTCGCTCAAGTACAATGGTGCAACGCCAGTTGCCTGGCGATTAAGTACTGTGGCTTGCGGAAAATCGTCGCTCAAGTACAATACCGCCGTCATTTACTGCTGCCAAGCGTGTACTGTGGCTTGCGGAAAATCGTCGCTCAAGTACAATTTGAGCATATCACACTGCTTGCTGAAGTCAACTGTGGCTTGCGGAAAATCGTCGCTCAAGTACAATTCGTCTCCCTTGTCCCCCTTTTACCTTCAACACTGTGGCTTGCGGAAAATCGTCGCTCAAGTACAATGTGAGGCGTTGTGGGAAATCGTTATTGAGCTACTGTGGCTTGCGGAAAATCGTCGCTCAAGTACAATCTGATCCCTATCCGGCGCCGCCGGCCGCCGACTGTGGCTTGCGGAAAATCGTCGCTCAAGTACAATCCCGCAGGATTGCGGGCTTGTGGCCAATGAACTGTGGCTTGCGGAAAATCGTCGCTCAAGTACAATGGGATTATCCCGCCGGAGCGGGATTGATTAACTGTGGCTTGCGGAAAATCGTCGCTCAAGTACAATTTTATCAGAGAGTGATGGTGCCTGTGAATAACTGTGGCTTGCGGAAAATCGTCGCTCAAGTACAATCTGCGTCTCCGCGGTTAATCTTTAGCCTTTACTGTGGCTTGCGGAAAATCGTCGCTCAAGTACAATTAATGACTTCATCGCGCTGTGAGAAAATTAACTGTGGCTTGCGGAAAATCGTCGCTCAAGTACAATCTTCTACGAAAAACCCCGCTGTTTCAGCGGGGTTTTTGCTTATTCTGTCTTTAAAAAAGCATCAGTTGCTTGGGCGGTTCCTCGGGTTCCTGCCGCTCTTCTCCAAGATATACTTCCATTTTACCGAATTGTTTATCCGTTACGGACAGCAGTCTGACTTCACCGTCCGGCGGCAGGGCATCGCGCGCGTGTTTGCGGTAAGCGGCGGCGTGTTCCTCGCTGGGACAGTAGCGGGCGTAAACTGAAAACTGTATCATTATAAATCCTTCGTCAAGGAGATGTTTACGGAAGCGTGTGTATTGTCTGCGCGCATCTTTTGTATCCACAGGCAGGTCAAACATTGCAAATAGCCACATAGCGTTATACTCCGAAAAGGGTGTTTTTTGGGAAGTCATAAAATTAAAGATTAAAAAAATTATTCACGCAAAGTACGCAAAGATTTATAAAAAGAACGCAAAGTAGGATGCCGCCTTTCTTCGGCGCAATGTGGAAATCGTGCGCCACAGTTTGGCGCGGTGCGGAGACCGCGCCCTACATACCGATTAGATCGTGAATGATCAAATATCTTCAAAAAGAATCAAATCTTTCCTTTCATTGGCGAAGACTGCGGCGAGACTTGAAGCGGTTCGCGCGGCAATATCAAATAGTGTCCGCTGCTCGCCGTCAAGGTTGAAGCGACCGAGCAATGCGTTGAGGATTTCTGTTTTTGCATGTTTATCAAGGCTTGTTTGCATGCCGAATTCTTTACAATAAAGGGCAACAGTGCGGTCAACGATGGGGCGGAACGGTTCCATGAGGTCGGAGGCGAGGCAGAAGGAGTCGTAGCGGTTGTGGTGATGGAGTCCGAGTGAGGGATGGAGACCTGCGGCGCATATTGCCCTTGCGACGATGGCGCGCAGGACGGCGTAGCCGTAGTTGAGGAGCGCGTTCGGCGGTGCGCCGTCGCGGTCGCGCAGGAAGGCGGGGTCGTTGAAGATTGCCTGCCAGTAGCGCCGCGATGCCTGCGCTTCAATGTTATCGGGGTCGCCTGAGCGGACGCGTTCAGCCATTGCGGTAAGACCCCAGTCGTTTCCGTGAATTTCTTTAAGAACCTGTGCTTGTGTTCGCACTTTCGCCTGGACGATTTGCTGCCATAGTCGTTTTTTCATGGGCAGCGGCGCGCATGCCTGCTGTGCGAAGCGTTCGGTCTGTGTGAAGTGAGTTTCAAGCGGGAGCATCATTGCGGCGGGCATGTGGCGATCATCGCAGGCGATGAAGGCAGCACCGGCGTTAGCGAGGCGGGCGAGGACGGCTTGTGTGAAGGTAACGGCTGGGTGTGAGACGACGAGGACGGCGATGTCGGCGAAGGGGACGGTAGTTTCTATGGGAGGGTCAGATTGACGATTTTCGGCGAAGGCAACCCTGTGTTTTTGCCTTTTTACCGGGCGGGAACGCGGTGCTGCATTTGCATTGAGATCATCATCTTCGTCAGGGTGAGTTGGGCAGACACGCGGGTCTGCCCCTACATTATGATCTTCATTTTCATCGGTGTGGCGTAAAAATTTGTCCTGACAGCGTGAGATGACGAGGAGTTCACCGCGGACGGAGAGGCGGGCGGGTTCTTCTGAGAGGTCAATTATTCTTTTATCCATCTTTGCATTTTGGTTCGGGGTTTAACCCCGAACCAACCTGTTTAATTGTAGGGCGGCATATGTATGCTGCCTGCGATGGGCGCGATGTGGAAATCGCGCCCTACAGGGTTAATCATTTGCTTTCAGGACTTCTCCGAGCGGAGTAATGAGAACTTTTCGGCAATTTAGTTTTCGTAATGGCTCTAAACAACCTGAGAACCAATCTTTACTCTTTATTATGTCGTTCTTTTTCCGAGAATCGTTAATATTTACATAGAAAATTTGTTTGCTAGCTGGAACAGAACGAACAACATAAAGTCCAACCTTGCCATCTTTTTCAAGTTGTATGGTTTCACCGCAGGCGAGTGAGAAGAGGAATTTTTTACCTTCGCCCTGGTCGCGGTTTATGATGGGTTGTTTATTCCGAAGGCGCTGCATTGCTTCATAGACGGAAACGACTTCGCCATCCCATTTGATGTGTCCTTTTTCATCCTTATATTCATAAATTTCAACATGGTGGTTTGCGCCCGTCATGATATTGCGTTCGCGTGCGCCGGTGCCGATCCGCATCGTTTTGTCATAAACACGAATTCGGGCGGAGTGAATGGGGATTTTTTTACCTGATCCCTGCTTACCACATGCAGGAACATGCTTTTTTGCTTCAAGGAATGGATGATTTTCCGGATTACGAAAACTTTTCGGGTCGCCGCCGAGTTCATGGAGTTTAGCGCGGACAAGTTCTCTTATGACGGGATCAACTATATCGTCAATTGCACTTTTCGAAAGAGAAGAAATTGGTTTTCGGACATGGGTACATTCCCGTCCGTTTTCATCTTTATGCGGCTTGCTGTAGATGGTTTCTTCATGAAATGCTGTGTTCACCTTGCGAGAGACGCGGTGAGAAGCGATGATATTATCAATGGTGGTGCGGACATCGTTGAGGAAGCCGTCCCATGGGGGCGGGATTTCAGCGAAGCGGCGGCGTCCTTTTTGCGGTGCGCGTGCGGCGGCGTCGCTGAGCATTTTTACAGTTCTGGCGTCGGTCAGAGCGATGCAGATGGCATCAATTGCGTGGTGGCGGTGGTCGTCACGCGATTTTGTGCCGCCGTCATTCAGTATTCTGTTTAAGTTTAATTCGTTGCGCAGATAGCCAGTAACCTGTCCCCGCCCTGCCTGAACGCGCTTTTTACCATTGGGATCATTTCCGTCCACGCCTGCGCCATACAGCAAGCCGAGGTAGCGGATTGCTGTGCGGGCGGCGTATTGGGTATCGTTAAGTTGGCGGGTTACAAAGTCGTTAAGGCTTTCAAGGTCTTTGAGTTGGAAACGATCTAACTTTTTTTCTTTTGCGTCGCCTTTGAATTGTTTGACGCGCTGGAGGATTTCGCTCCATTTTTTCTTGTCCTGCCCGTATGCTTCCCGTGGAGTTTTGTTTTTCTTGATGTTGCGGTTTTCTTCAACCTCGCAGAGGGTTTTATTTATGAAGGAATTATCAAGGCAGCGGGAGAAAGGGATGATGTGTTCAGTATCAAATTGTGGCGTGGGGCCGAAAAGGGAAGCGACACTTATATGTTTGTTTGTATATGGGCATGTCTGGTTGCACTCCTCATAGAGCAACCATTTTTCAATGGTATCGCGTGTTGGTTGTCTGACATCTGCTTCTGTGAGTAATTTTTCGGCTGCTTTATCTCTTTTTCTGCGGTTTTCCTGATTTTTCAGATGGATTGCTTTGCGTTCTTTTCTGGGCTTTTTAAGGTCGCGGGCGAGTTCAATTCTTATGGAATCGGGTTTGCCGTATTTTCTGATGACGGCGTTGACAACTTTGCGCAGTTCTGTAAGGACGCGCTTAACGGTAGGGTTTCGCAGTTCCGGCATTGACGAAAAATCATAAGGCGGTAAAGATTCAAGGGGTTCCGGAGGGGGTTGTTCGCCGTAGATTTCTTTTCGTGCGGTGGCATATTGTATGCCTTGTTCCATAAGGGGCAGGATTTTTTTCAGTGCTTCCAATGAAAGTGAACAGTATCCTTCTTCAAAGAACAACTCGGCAAATTTATTTGCCTTCTCGGGATCAAGATGTAATTTCTCCTGTGCGTATTTTGCGAGGACATGTTCTTTTCTTGTGGTGCGGATTTTCTCAACGATTTCGTCTTTTTTAAAATCTGGAAGATTTTCCCAGTTATCTTTTCCAAAAATTTCAATCAATTTTGAAGCGGTTCTGTTGCCGATTATTTTTTCTTCGCTTTCTTCAAAATTAAATTTAAAACCTTTGAGATCAAGCAGTTCACGGATTTGAGAGAATTTCAGATCGCCTTTGGTTTCTAATTCATGAATCAGGATATTGCGTTCATCTTGACTCAGAGGACGGTCTATGATTTCGCCGGTTTTTTTGTCTATTTTTTTTGCTTTCAGATTGTTGACATTCTGGAGGAGGCGGTGGCGCTGGGCGGGGAGGATAGCAAGGGGGGCTCGTTTTTGATTGGGTTCAAGTTCGCAAATGCCGATGAGGCGTTTCTGGCTTTTAAGTGGTCGCTGAAAAAATATGGCGTTGTGAATTTTATTTTTCAGTTCTGTTGTAAGGGTTGCTTGATGATGCGGTGTTTGCGCGGACCAGATCGCTTCAAATTCGTCCTTGAACATCTGGCGCGATGTCCAGCGTTGTCGTATGCGTTCCGAGTGAGGGTCAAGCCATGAGAAGAATTCGCCGAGTGTGCGGGCGCCCCTTTCTTTCATTTCCTTCTCAAGTTTGGCGATCCCTTCTTTTACTGTTCCTTCCTCTTCTTTTTCCTTTTCATTTTTTGTTTCCTGTGCCTTGCGAGTGGAGAGGAAGCCGCGGCGCTGCGCGAGGTGATAGAGAGCGCGTCCGAGTTCGTAAGGCTGGAGTGGTTCATTCAGGGCGCGGGCACGGAGATAATAAGGCAGCATCGCAGGGTCGGCGGGGTTGTTTGAGAGGGATTGATCCAGCGATTCAAAAAATTTCAAGCGAGTTTCAGGATTAATCAGATCGTCTTTGGGGAGGAGATTGGCATCCTGTAGTATACCCGCAAGTTTTAATAGACGCTTTGTCTGGCGCGCTAACATTCTTCTGCGCAGGCGCGCTTCTCGGCGTGTTTTTGCCCGTGATTCATCTTTGCCGGATTCAATGTCTCCTTCAACACCGGCTTCAAAAACACGGGCGCCTGCGTTTATCAATTTACTTGGTTCTGGTTTTCCTTCATCATCTTCAATACATTCAAGTAATGCCCAGCCTATGGAGTTTGCGCCGATGTCAAGCCCGAGCGTGAAGTTATGCGGTTTTGTCTGCATAAAAAATTTCTCCTTTCTTCTTGACAAATGATATGTGATTTATAGAATAATATGTAATTGTACTTGAGCGACGATTGTTCTGCAACTCACAGCAAGACTTTCGTCGCAGGCAACGCTTAATTATGTAAGCGTCCTGAAGCCCTCTTGAAGGGCTTTTTTATGTTTTGAGTATTAAAATATTTATGTTGATAAAATAATTGCTTAATTGTATAATGAAATGTTTAATATGGGAATGCTCTTCCCATCGGATAGTGGGTGATGCCACTTTTTTTGTAGTTTTACTGAAAAGGGACGGTGAGAAGGTTGAAAACGGATTTTTTACTTGCGCTGCGGCAGATTGAGCGGGAACGGGAGATACCGCCTGAAGAGGTGCGCTCAATTGTTGAGGATGCGCTCGCGCGTGCGTTCCAGGCAGAATCTGAGGGGCTGCAATCGCTGCGGGTGGAATTTGACCCGGAGGAAGGCAGCATTGCGATCTACAGGGTAATGGAAGTGGTTCGGAAAGTTGAGAACGAGGCGCTTGAAATATCGGTTGAAGGTGCCAAGGAGATAGTGCCTGACGCCGAGGTCGGCGATCTGGTGGAGAAAGAGATTCCACTGGATACCTTCAGGCGCATCGGCATTCAGCAGGTGAAGCACTTCATCATCCAGCGGATAAGGGAGATTGAGCGGAACGCGCAACTTGAACGGTATGTTGACCGCGTGGGTGAGATCGTTACCGGGACGATAGCGCGTGTGAACAATCAGGGGGTAACAGTTAATCTCGGCAGGATTGACGGCGTCATACCTGCGTCCGAGAAGGTGCCTGGTGAGCGGTATGCGCTCGGCAAGCGGATCAAGGTTTACATTCAGGAAGTCAAACAGGGATTGAAGGATTCCGAGATAATCATATCGCGCGGCAGCCCTGAGTTTGTCCGCAAACTGTTTCAGATGGAAGTGCCCGAAATTTCTCAGGGGATAGTGCAGATCAAGGCAATCGTGAGGGAGCCGGGCTACAGGACGAAGATGGCTGTGATTTCAAATCAGGACAAGGTTGACCCTGTGGGTGCGTGTGTGGGGCATAAAGGTCAGAGGGTCAAGAACATCGTGAACGAACTGTCGGGGGAGAAGATAGATATAATCCCATGGAACGACAGCCCCGCGCAGTTCATCGCCTCAGCGCTCAGTCCTGCGCAGGTGATCTCGGTGGAAATATTTGAGGAGGAACACAGCGCGCAGATAATCGTTCCCGATAATCAACTTTCGCTTGCCATAGGCAAGGCGGGGCAGAATGCGCGGCTTGCGAACAAACTCACCAGTTGGAAGATTGATATTCTCAGCGAGGAAGAGAAGGATAAACTTGAGCGCGAACTCCGCTCTGCAAAACTGCTTGAAAACGAGATTGCATCGCTTGGTATTTCCACCCGTGTTGCCAATATTCTCAATGAGAACGGCATACAGAATGTCGGTGATCTTGTGCGGAAGACATACTCGCAACTGGGTGAAATTCAGGGTTTGGGCGAAAAATCGCTTGAGGAAATAGTTGAGAGGCTGAACAGTTTCAATTTTGCCCTGACCGCAGACGAGACACCGGTTTCAGAAAATGCAACTGAGACGGAGGGAGAGAGTGAGCAGTGATTGCGGATTGCGGAGTGTGGAGTGCGGAATTAAAAAACATTCCGAATTCCGAAATCCGCATTCCGAATTTAAAGAGGCCTGAAGTCTGGAATACGCTATGAAGAAAAGAGTGTTTGAGGCAGCGAAAGAACTCGGCGTCTCAAGCGCCGAACTGCTGGAAAAACTCCGCGCCGCCGGCGTGCAGGTGAAGAGCAACTTCAGCACGATTACGGATGAGGATATTAATAAGATAAAACCACCGCCTGCTGAACCAGCCCCGTCAGAAGCCAAGCCAGTCCATAAGACAACGCAAGTTGAAGAGAAGACAGAAATAAAGGCTGAAGAGAAAAAAGATGATCCATCAATAAAAATTGAAGAGACATTGATGGAAAACATTTACGCAAGTTCAGCGAAGCGGCTTGAAGCGATAAAAAAGAAAGAGATGGGGCGCGATCACCGCGGCACAAAGACCACCTTCTTAAGAAAGAAAGCAGGCAGGAAAAACCTAACTGATAAGGATTCCGCTGTAAAATTGGCTGAGCAGGAAGCCTTAAGGGAATTCGGCAAACCCATTCGTATAACAGGTTCAATCTCAGTGAAGGATATATCCCGTGAAACCGGGATAAAGTCCGCCGACATCATAATGTATCTGATGCGGGAACTCGGACTGATGGCAACGATCAATCAGAGTCTTGACGCAGAGATGGCGTCGCTTGTGATTGAGCACTTCGGCTACAGGGCGGAAGTTAAAATAGAAGAAGAACAAGGGGACATCCTGGAAGAGGCTGATAATGCGGAAGACCTTGAGTTCCGCCCGCCTGTTGTAACGATTATGGGGCATGTGGATCACGGTAAGACGAAACTTCTTGATGCGATACGGCACACGAATGTAGTTGCGACCGAGACGGGCGGCATAACACAGCATATAGGCGCGTATCAGATTGCGCATGGGGAAAAGAAGATTACATTTCTTGACACGCCCGGGCACGAATCGTTCACGGCGATGCGGGCGCGCGGAGCGAAGGTAACCGACCTTGCGGTGATGGTAGTGGCGGCCGATGACGGAGTAATGCCGCAGACGGTTGAGGCGATTGACCATGCCCGTGCGGCAGGCGTGCCGATCCTGATCGCTATCAACAAGATAGATAAGCCGCAGGCGAATATTGAGCGGACAAAGAAGCAACTTTCCGACCTCGGGCTTACACCTGAGGAATGGGGCGGCGAAACGGTCTTCGTGTCAATATCCGCCAAGATGGGCACCAACATAGATGATCTTCTTGACATGATGTTTCTTGTTACAGAGATGCAGGAATTGAAAGCGAATCCGAAGCGCAAAGCGGTGGGGAGCATAATTGAGGCGCAACTGGATAAGGGGAAGGGACCTGTTGCCACTGTATTGGTGCAAAACGGTGTTCTGTATGCGGGCGATTATGTAGTTGTGGGACTCACCTGGGGGAGGGTTCGTGCGATGGAGAATGATCTCGGTGAACGCGTGCCGATGGCAGGACCGTCAACCCCCGTGAAAATATATGGTCTCAGCGCAGTTCCGCAGGCGGGCGACCGTCTTGTGGTGGTTGAGGAGGAGAAAAGGGCAAAAGAGATCGCAGCGCGGCGGCAATTGAAGGACCGCGAGGAAAAGATGCGGTATGCGGGGAGGATAACGCTCCAGGATTTGTTCCAGAAGATCAAGGACGGTCAGGTAAGGGAGTTGAAGGTAATCGTGAAGGCGGATGTGCAGGGGTCGGTGGAAGTGATAACAGAATCGTTGAAGAACATACAGCATCAGGAGGTGCGGGTGAATGTGATTCGGGCGGCGGTGGGCGAGGTGAAGGAGACTGATGTGATGCTTGCTGCTGCGTCTAATGCAGTTGTTATCGCCTTTCGTGTGCAGGTAAATCCTTATGCGGCGGCGATGGCAGCCCGCGAGAAGGTGGAGATAAGGGGTTATGAAGTAATTTACAAGTTGACGGACGATGTCAAGCAGGCGCTCGTTGGGATGCTGGCGCCGGAGTATGTGGAAGAATATACCGGCAGCGTGGAGGTGAAACAATTGTTCCAGTCCGCACGGGCAGGGAGCATAGCGGGCTGTCAGGTAAGTGATGGGGAAATTTCATTCGGCAACATCGCCAGGCTCTACCGCAACGGCGAGATGCTTTGCGAGAGCAGGATAAAATCCCTCAAACGATTCAAGGACTCGGTAAAATCGGTGAAGGCGGGATTTGAGTGCGGGATGACGCTTGAGGGGACTACAGACATACAGGTTGGGGATACGATTAAATTTTACACAACGGTGGAGAAGCGCAGGGAGACGCTGGAATAGAAGAAACCTGCAACCTTTAGTTTCTTGTCAGCAATGAAGTGCCGTATTCACAACTGTTGGATGTGGCACCCCCAAACTAGTTTGGGGGCGGCACAAGTGGGAACAAACAACTTAATTGAATATTGAATATTGAACAAGGAATGATGAATATTGAAGGAAG
>JBFMBQ010000436.1:0-5398 GCA_040755115.1 bacterium | reverse complement strand
TGCCCGCCGGGCTCAACCGCCGGGCTTATGTAGCCGCCGGTGCGCACCGCGGTAAGATCAAGATTTTTCATCAGGTATTTGTGATAATCCTCATACTCTGCTTCAAACTGGCGCGCATCTTCCTCTTCTCCGAGTGCACGCGCCATGCGTATCGCGTTTTTCACTCCCGTAAGCCCCCACAGATCGTGCCCGATAACATGCCCGTCCACGAGTTCGTTGTCGCCGGGGTTTGAAATAGGCATCAGTCCGTAGCCCGGAGCATCTTCGTCCTTTAGTTCGTGCTTGTGCTTCTCCCGCACGGCGGCAAGCCACTGCATCGCTCGGCGCACGCCGGGATATACCGCGCGCAGAAATGTATTGTCTTGCGTCAACTCGTAGTGTTCGCCGAACACCCACAGCGTCTGACCGAAGCCGTCAAGTTGTCCGCGCTGCGATTCAAAGTTCCCTGCCTCGTTCTGGTGTTTGAGAAAATACAGCGCGCCGCGTTCGGCATCAGTGTGATACCCGAACTGGTCAAGCGCGAGCAGCATAAATGAGGCATCGCGTATCCAGAACCAGTCATACTGGAATTTGTTCACCTTCTGCACATAGTCCTCGCCCTCTTTCGCGCGGGCTAACATCATGTAAGCAAGATTTGCGCGGTAGGTGTCGTTCACTTTCTTCTCAGGCACTTCAATTGTGGTGCCGCTGGCGAGTTCGCTTCGCCAGAAATTGCGAACCGAATCAAGACGCTCGGAAACATTCACCTTCCGCAGCCTGTCCGCATATTTCTGGCTCGCAGGCTTGAACGGCATTATGAAATCAATCGTTGTGCTTCTCCCCGGCTGCATATCAAGTTCATATTGCACGATATTTACCCAGTCCTGCTGATAATGTTTTTGCAGTTTGATCTTTTCGCCGAGGTTTGTGTATGGAACGCCCGGCTGAATGAAGCGTGCGGTCGGCGCAGTCGTGTAAGCATAAATAATTCTTCCGGCGCGCAGGGCGAGGTCTTCCGTCATTGCGTAGTTCCACACGGGCTGGAAGGCGATCAGATCGCGCTGCATGTGTGCCTGCACGCGGTGATGAGGTCCCTGAAAACGCTGCGCCGCCCAGAAGTAACCTTTCCTGACCTCTGCGTCAGGATTTGTTATTGTTGCCCGTGCGAAATACAGAAGTATGCCACCCTGTGCGCCATCAGCAGTGTCCGAAAAATAATTAATATCGTAATTCAGTCCATCAAAGGAAAATTGCGCATGTACGATCGGCAGATAGCCGTCCTCAAGGGTTTTGACGCGCTGGTTGACGGGGATCATATCAGCGCCGACAAAGAAACCGAGTTCAGCGCTTCCGGTAAAGATTGCGCCTTCGTGCGTGATCTCTGCGCCGTATTTCCCGTCTTTCACGCCAACTACTGTTGTGGGAAATGCAAAGTAGTCAAACGGGCGACCCGCTGCATCCAGTTCGCCGTTGTCCATTGGCGGTAAAAGTTCACTTTCGTAACTGGAAGTCCATGCGGCATTACTTAAGACAAATAAAAGAACAACAAGTGAAACAACTGAAAAATTGCGCGACATACGAGAAAAAATACGAATTTGCATAAGAATCATCCTCCCTATTTTTATCTGCCGAAACTTTATATTCTTTTAGTAAAATCTTTGCGCTCTTTGCGCTTCCTTCGCGTTCTTTGCGTGAAACAAATCTCTATCTTTTACGAAAAATAAGCACAGTCCAGTGAACTATGTTCGGGACATAAGAGTGCGGGTAACCGTAAGGACGGAGTTTCTCGCCCGGGTTTTCCCAGATTTTTTCACCTTTGAGAACGAAACCCGCTTCCGCTGCAATAGAGATTATTTGTGGATTAAGTGATATGTACTCGCCGTCCGCGTAGAGATCACGGGTGAATACTGCAAGATACTTGTTGGGTTTCAGCACACGCCGACAGGTAGATAAGACCTCTTTGATAAGTTCAAAATAATTTTCTATGTTGAGTTTTTCTTCGCCGCTCCTTCCATTCATTTTTTCATCGGCTGTGGGGTTTGGCGGGTCAAGTATGATAAAATCAACTGATTCATCTGGGACATGGTCGATGAGTGCGCGGCAATCGCCGTGAAGCAGGTTCTGTCTTGCAATTCTTTCCTGCGAGCAGATTTTATGATACAGTTCAATCCACTCAGAGTCAGTTTCAAACCCGAGCGCCTCGCGCGACAGAATAGAGGCTGCGATTAGCGAAGAGCCGGTTCCGGCGAAGGGGTCAAGGACGAGGTCGCCCGATTGTGTGAAGAAAGCAATGAGTTGACCGAAAAGGTATGGGTTTTTATATTCGGCGTGCTTTCGGCGGAGGTGATGCCCTAAGTTCAGCGGCAGGCGCGATGGGAAGGCGGAGCGGGTGAAGCGCAGCCATTCGCCGCTGGTGAGATCGTTGAACTTGTTGCGACGGTCCTGGCGCTGCCCCGGTTCGCGTGGTTTCAAAAAAGGGAAAGCCGCTTCTTCCTCATCTTTCTTAATTTCTTCAACCTTAAAAACTTCAAGCAGGTATAAAAGATCTGTGCACCCTTCGGCGCGGCTGCATGTGGGACACATGAAGATCGGGCTTCGGCAGTGAAAGATGTGTTCGCCGGGTATCCGTTCCATATCGTTTCATTTAAGGATTTTCAGGTATTTCATTCCGCACTCCGTATTCATTCTCAAATTTATTATCATATTCTATGATAGTCTTCAACCTTCAGTCTACAGCAAGGTATTCTTACCATACATTACCTTAATCCTTAATTCTTAATTTTTAATCCTGAATCATACCGCCTGTAGACTGAAACCCGCAGCCTGTTGTAAAATGTGTGAGAGGTGATGATTGATGGGCAAACGAGCAAAGAAGCCGGAGACCTATCTTTTTCCGGTGCCGGTGGTTCTTGTAACATGTGTTGACAAAGCGGGAAAGCCGAACATCATAACGATTGCGTGGACAGGAGTTGTGAATTCCGAGCCGCCTATGGTGAGCGTCTCAATCCGCCCCTCGCGCTATTCGTATAAACTTGTGAAAGAAACGGGCGAGTTCGTGATCAACATACCGACGGCGGAGCAGGCGTTTGTAACCGACTGGTGCGGCGTTGTGTCGGGCAGGGATCACGATAAGTTCGGCACAGGCAAACTGACAGCGGAGCCGGCGTCGGTTGTCAAGGCGCCGCTGATTCGAGAATGCCCCGTGAACCTTGAGTGCGTGGTGCGGGAGAGCCGCCTGCTTGGCACGCACGAGATGTTCATCGCCGAAGTTGTCAAGGCTCATTTTGATGAAAGCGTGCTTGATGATAAGGGACGCCTTGATTTTGAGAAGATACATCCCTGGGCATACTGCGAGGGGCTTTATTTCAAGTTCACAGAACAGATCGGAAGTTATGGGTTTTCAAAGAAGGCGAGATAAGACACGCTGGAGGAAGAATTAAATGTTAAAACTGACCTTCACCGATCATTACGATTACCCGATTGATGTGGTGTTCACGACTTATCGCGACAGGCAGCCGGAATACACAAAGTATGTGCCGAATCTGCGCAAGGTGGTAGTGCTGAAACGCGAGGAACGCAACGAGCACGAGGTATTTCAGAATGTGGAATGGCACGGCTTCGGACAGATTCCTGCGGCGGTTCGGGCGATACTTCATCCGCACATGATCAGATGGAAAGATGAGCAATTATGGGATACGCGGACGATGTCGGAGGTGTGGAAGATTGTGCCGTATTTTTTCAGTGAATTTGTTAAGTGTGAAGGGAAATGGAGTTTCTTTAAAGATGGCGAGAACCGCACGCGCGTTGAACTTGACGGCGTCTTCAGCGTAAACATAACGAGTTTCCCTGGTATGCCGAAAGCCATCTGCCTTATGGCAGGCGGCATCATAGAGAAATTCATCGGGCGGTATCTGAAGCCGAACCTCGCTGCGAACAGCAAGGCGATAAAGAAATTTTTTGAGGAAGAAATGAGAAAAAAGAAATGATGTTCGGCACGGATTACACGGATAAATATGGATCAAATAAATGAAAAACATATTGTGTAAGAAAGATTACGAATGTGTTCATGTTGCTTATGGATCGTTTGATGCCGGGTTGATATGCGGACTGCTGGACAGCGCAGGGATACCAAACCAGAAACTCATACAGTCGGAAGCATGGGAAGCGGTTTATATGGGTGATACTGCCCGCCGCTACGAGATATATGTCCCGAAAGACCGCGCCGATGAGGCTCGGCAATTGATTGAATCGGAGGCGGATTCAGCAAACGGATAATTTAAGTGGTGAACTCAAAAGACGAAGAGGACGAAAAGAAATGATAAAAAAAATACTAAGACTTTTTATTTTTTTCTTCTGTTTATTTTTTATGATTACTCCATCGTATGCGGAGGAAACAGCGGGAGACATCCTCGGCGCAGAAGTGGTGATGTGCGAGGATTACACCATCGTTGTTGACGGGCGTGAGGTTGGGGCAGATGTGCCGCCGGTGGAGCGCGATGGGATGATCTTTATTCCTCTGCGGTTTGCGGCGGTGGCACTGAAGGCGGAAGTTGACTGGCTGGCGCAGGAGAAGACGGCGGTGCTGCGCAGAGGGGACAGCCGCGTGGTGCTGCACATCGGCGACACGCGCGCTGAAACCGCCGAGGGGGAGAAATACTTGGTGAGTGCGCCGTTTATCTTTGAGCAGCGCACGATGATACCTCTGCGGGCGGCGGCAGAGGGACTGCATTTCCGCGTGGAAGAGGCGACAGAGACGATGTTTCTGACTTCGCCGCCTGATGCGCCTCTGAAGCCGTTCACGAAAGCAGGAGCGGCGGAAGAAGAACTCGGTAAAGAAACAGTGGATTACGGCAAGGTGTACGCGATCTTCCGTGCGCAGGCGCGCCGCGACCGCGCCACACAGGTGCTGCGCCCGTATGTAATAGCAGCGTGGGCGGTGGCGCTCCTGATCTGGCTCGTGAAGTTAATCCTCGCGCTCATACGCCGCGAAGGAGAACATCGGGATAAAATTCTCATTGGTCTTATTCTGTGCGGCGGCGTGCCGTTCGTGCTTGCGGTGATGTTGAGCACCTACTGGGCTGCGATTGTAGCAATCGGCACCTCCATCGCAGGACTGTTCAGCACCGAGGACTACAGCGAAAAACTTGTAACGATGGCATCATCTGCGCAGGGACTTGGCTTGATCTGCACACTTTTTGGGCTCGGACTTGTCATCGGTCCCGCCATCGCCACGCACAACATCGCAGCCATCGGCTACGGCATCTATGTCAAAATTGAGCCGACCATCACAGGGCTTGCGCTCTCGTTTTTACTGAATGTCCTCTATGGTTATGAGGCGAGAAAAGCGAAAATGGAACCACAGATTAACACAGATTAACACGGAATACACTAAAACAAAGAGACAAGAACAATGATAACA
>JBFMBQ010000435.1:0-7013 GCA_040755115.1 bacterium | reverse complement strand
TAGATTAAGTGAAGAGGTCGTGGCGCCTGAAACGCTTGACAGAGTTACCGCTGTCGGCGGATTGCCGCCCGCTGTTACTGTTACTGATATTGTGTCCGTGAAATCTTTATATTCAACCGTGATTTCTCCAGTAGTATCTGTGGTTACAGTGTTGGCTGTGAATAAGCCATTAGAATCAATCGTTCCTAAAGATGAAGATACATCCCATGTGTAACTGCCGGAAGGGGTGATTACATTGCATTGGGGATCAAAGAGGACGGCGTAGAACTGTTCCTCTGTTCCGGAATTGACCGAAACGGTGGAAGTGATAATATATTGTTCTGCGGATTCTGTTTGTGATGTTATCTGAACGCACCAGATGGTGGCATTCTCTTCGGTGAGGCTCTGGACCGATCTTCCGGTGATTTTCACATCTGAGCAATCCTTGGATAATGACTTCGGGATATAAGAGAGGCGGTTACCGCCGCCACCACCGCAGCCGGTTAATGCGAGCGGTATCAGTAAAAGGAATAAAATCAATATGCAATGCGTAGTGCGTGGCGCAGGGTTCGCAGTTCTGGTGTCGCAGTTCGGGGTTCGCTGTATATTGTTTGTTTTTTTCATATTTATCACTCCCGATTAGTATAAGAGCGGTCTTGAATATAACGATAACAGACCGCGCTATATTATTTATTGCAGCAGTCAAAAGCCGGTATGGAATATTCCTCAATGATGCCACCCTGAGTATCATGGTTCAGGATATTATCAAGAGATTGGTTAATAGTATCATCCTCTTTTTCTTCCTCACCTGGTTTTGCGCCGGGCTTACCTGGTGCAGCCGTTTTCTTGGATATTTCTTCAGTTTCTTCCGCTTCCGCGGTGAGTTGCTGGATCACATCTGCGGGCGCCTCTTCAGGTTCAACGGGTGGCATGCCCGATTCAACGAAGGTCTGGAAACTTTCGTTGACGATCATTTCAACATTTTCCGCCATTACCGAGAGTTGTCCTTCAAGGACGACAAAACTTGATTTCTCTTCAGCCATTTCCACGAGGAACAGAGTGCCTCTTACACCAGCGATTGCTGTGGGTGTTTTTATTTCAAATTCCGAACCTTTGCCGAACATCTTTTTCACATTCGTCAGTATTCTGCCGTCTTTGAGTTCAAGATTTGTTTTTTCTGTTCTCGTTGTTGCGCTATAGGAGAGGGTCGTAAAGCGCATCGTGGTGAGCGCCGAAAGTTTTACCACATGCCCGCTTGACCATCTGATGAAGGCTTCGCTGCCTTCGCCTGTTTTCAGCCACATTCCTTTCTTCACTTCCATATTTTGCGCTGCTTTTTCCCAGTCCGCCGATGCCGATTTTTTCATTTCCAATGTGCCGTTTATTTTTGCTACCGTTACGGCGCCGTCCTGCGAGTTTGAGACGCCGATTGAAAACAAGACGATAAGGGCGGCTGTCAGGGCTATAAATAGATTCCGTTTATATGGAAGCATTTTCATCACCTGTCCTTAAAAAGTAGCCAGTAGAAAGTAGCCAGTAGCCAGGGTTATACATGTTGGTTCAAGGTTCAACCTTGAACCAACATGCCGGCTGCTGGTTGCTGGTTACTGTATACTATGCACCCTGCATTTTTCACTTTTTGCACCAGAATCAATTGTTTAAATTAAAAGGTATGCAGATAAGAGAATCTGAAAATTCCGTCATTGTCCGGCGTCACAGATATAGCGGGTGTGGAGTAGGTTTTGTCAACAAAGAGATATTCAAGGGACAGTCTTCTGTTCCTGTCAAGTGATTGAGACAGTGCCGCGCCGATCTGGTCGGTAGTGTGAGCGTTTAATGTTGTGGAATAAGTGTAAAGGTATGACAGCCTGCCAGTGGTGATCGGATTAAATTTGTAATTGTATTGAAGACTTAAATCTGTGGTTCGCTGTCCAATATCGGCGTGGCGGGAGGTATAGCGCGCTCCAACCTTGTAGTCATACAGCGGGGTCTTCTTTATCGTGCCCGTTACTCCGAGAACAAGGGCGTTGTCATCAAGGCTTTCACCTGCTCCAAAATCTTCCCGAGTGAAAATATATGACAAGGAATATGTGGTATTGCGAGGCAGTAACTTTGATGCGGTTATCCCGTAAATGTGTGCATCGTTTTCATTCTCATCAAGGTTCTGCTTGAATATGTAGAACAGTGAACCGACGACATTTTCTTGATATTGGCGGCTTGCGGTTAACATAGTGTAGAGGAAATCATCAGGATTATTAGCATCGGAGTGGGATTCATATCTTACCAATGCGTTATAAATGACGGTTGGTTTTGCTGCCGGCTTCACAGGGGCTTCTATTTCAGGCAATTCTTCGGATGGCTTTACTGTTACTGTTTCTGGCTCAGGTTCTTTGGGTTGTTTTTCAACTTTCTCTGGTTTTTCTTTCGGCGGCTTTTCCTTCTTTTCTTCCTTCAGTTTGAGAACGACATCCTTCAATTCATAAGCGGCGTATTCTCCTGATTTCGCTTCCGCCGTTGTGCAACAGTCAGTGATCTTTACAACTTCTACCTCGCCTATTTTCTCGCCTTCAACAACTACCTCGTATCTTGATTTTTCCTTTAAGCCGCTTTCTTTGCCTTGATAAAAGACAACTCTGTCGTCGGAGACGAGGTTGATTTTGATTGCCACTTCGTCCGACTTAGAAAATGAGAGTGGCGAAAAGGCAACTAAAAACGAAAAGAGGCAAGTTACGATTATGCAAAACCGCAATGGCAAAATATTCGCTGAATTTTTCATTTTCTTTCCCTCAGGGGATTTTTTTTGCAATAAAACAACAGGAAATATTCAATGCTATCAAACGATCCATTTGTTAGAAATTTTACATTTAATCTAAAAAAAGTCAAGGATAATAAATTATTTTTGACGCAGATCACTGTGATTTTACCGAAATGCGAGCATCATTCACCTGTTACAGTGCCGTCGTCCGCGATGCTGCGGATGCGGGTGAAGTTTTCATACACCGTTGCGAGAAGGCTTGTTTCTATAGTCTGCCCTGCCCCGATGCGTTTCACTGTCCCGCGTGCAAGTGCATTTTCCATGCCGTTCGGATAACTGGTGAACGGTTCAAGCGCCACATTATAGGTTCTGCCATACCATGGGAAACCGTAATAACCCGCAAATACTTCCCAGAGCCATACGACCGGGAACATCTTTTTGTCCCATCTCATACCGAAGCCGATCTTACGGTTCGTATTTGTAAGCGCATACCATCCGTCCTTCAATCCCATCAGATAGCACATTTCGCTGGTGCGCACATCCGGCGGGGGGATGATGGAAAGGTCGTAATCATTGCCGTCTTTATCTTTAATAACCGGGAAAGTGTCAAATTCCGCCCCGGGAGCGAGCCGGGATGTCGGGCAATAAAGCGGCTCATGCACAAATACACGAGTCGCCGGAACATCAATACGGCAGGAGGGATCAAGGAACGGATAGCCGAACGCGGGGTGATGTCCCCACATAAAATCCATATCTTCCCGCCCTTCGTTCACAACGCGTTCTTCAATAAACAGCGCAGCGATGCCCGATTTCAGGCGGAGCGTCTTTTCAAGATAAAAGGGCGTGCGGTATGTGCGCACCCACATTTTTGCCGCTACTTCGTCTTGTTCATCTTTCTCAATGCGGCATGACCACGGGACAATAGATACTTCACCGTGCTGTCCCAATTCCGCACCTTTGTAGGTGAAATGAGGCGAGCCGCCGCTGGGGAAGATTTCCTGCCAGCCACCGAAATAAAAGTCCATGAAATTGCCGTCTTCACGCTGTATCGTTGTGGCGAATGTCCGCGGGTCTCTCAACGGGTGCGGTCCGCGCCACATGAAATCTACATCCAGTGGTTTATAGAGAAATTCATAGATGTCCGTCCCTTTATCAAGCAGGACACTTATGCGCAGCAACTCATTTTCCATAACAAGTGTCCGCAGTCCGCGGAAGACATTCTCATCGGAAATCCTGCAACCCCAGTTTCTGTCGTGCGAATAATACATGGCTCACCTCTGTATTATAAAGGTCTAAATTACCGCTTGTATTTTATCAAAAAAGCGTCTGATATAAAATGCGCATTTTGTTTATAAATTTAAAATGCATGATGACAATTGACTTTTTAGTAGTTATACTTATATACGTTGCCTGTCGGGAGGCTACTCGGACATTGAAAATTACGCCATTTCGGAAAAGCACCTTTATTCAGGCGAAACAATAATACTGAACCGAATGGAAAGCCATTGCAAGAGAATCCTTACGGCAGAGAAAATATAGAAAAGGAGAAAAAATCTTGGGCAAGAAATTGTATGTGGGAAATCTGGACTACTACACAAACGAGAAAGACCTGGAGGGATTATTCTCCCAATACGGCTCCGTAGCGAGCACGACAGTGATCAGCGACAGAGACACTGGACGGAGCAAGGGCTTCGGATTCGTTGAGATGGGAACGGATGAGGAGGCGAGTGCGGCAATCACCGGATTAAACGGCAAGGAGTTCAATGGCCGCCAGATAGTTGTGAACGAAGCCAGGCCGCGAGAGGACAGAGGCGGCCGTGGAGGATTCGGTGGAGGCGGCGGACGCCGCGGCGGCACCGGCGGACGGGGGGGCGGCGGCAAGCGCAGATGGTAATCCACTCTGCATCCGAAGTGCGGATATAACGCGACTGGCAAGCAATAACATAAATTTTGCGCTTATGCAGGGGCGCAATTTATTGCGCTCATTCGGGCTTTGAGAAATCAAACCCCTGCAATTCAGCCATAGATTACACGGATGGCACGGATTCTTAATCGTGATCATTTCTCCGCTTAATCCGTGGCATATTTGGTGTTATAGTGTTAATTTCCACTTCTGAATTGTGCTGGCACATTATGTTGGCTTATACCAAGTCCCGACTATCGATCACCGATCATTGATTACTGGCACAAGACTAAATAAGTAGTGATATTCTCCTGGCGGCAGTGTGTATTTCTTGTGCGGCAGCGCGCCCCAACTGTCGTCGCCGCCGACACCCATCTGCTGATAGTCAAGGTTTACCGTGATGTTTTCCGACCGCGGCATCTCGTGCGGGTGCGCGAATTTCTCAAACGATTCCATCTTATAATGCCATGCGCTGAAGTTAAGGAGCGGCTCGCCGTCCGCACGAAATCCGATTCCTTCCCCATTAGTGAAACTGACCCAGCGCACATCGCTGCGATTACCGTTTTCCTGCGGTTCAATGTAGTGAAACATAAGGTCTTCAACTTCGGCTGAATACAGCCCCACCGCCGCGCCGCTCTTGCGATCCCAGTAATTCTCATGCCATCCCCTTCCAAACCAGTCAACATTTCCGAACTCGGCAGGTATCTCCATCTGCATTCCGATGCGCGGCAAGTCCGGCAAGCCTTCCGCAACCGTCAAATTGCACTCAATTACAATCTCACCATCTCCATATAAATTGTAAACATTGTTGTAACTGGCGATGCCGGCAAGCACAATAGATTCAGCAGTAATTTTGACAACTTGCGGCTCAATCTGTTTTCCCGTCACTTTAGCAACCTTGCGCATCGGGGCTGCATTGCGCCATACGCCTTGCCTGTCCGGCATCCCGTTGCCTCTGTCGTTATCCGACGGCGGGCGCCAGAAGTTCGGCACAAGCGGCAAGGCGATGAGTTGTTTTCCCCGATACTGGTAAGATTCAAGTGCGCCGCTCTTCCTGCCGAATACAATCTTAAAATCCCTGCCTTCAACTACAAAGGCTTTCGGGGTCTCCAAAAGTTTTACATCCGGCAGCCCCGATACATCTTTATGCGCTGCGGCGGGAACATTGTATGGCATCTCAAACTGATCCCAGGCGATAATATGACCTTTCTGTGCCCACGGAGTATCATTTGCGAGGGAGAAATTGATTTTAAGATGATATTCCGCCCCGGGTTTCGGCATCGGGGTTTTAATCGGGAGCGTCAATTCCATTGAATCGCCTGGCGGCACATCCAGCGCGGGGTTCGTTCCTGTCTGAATGATTTGTCCGTTTTCCATCAATTCCCATGAGGCAGTTACAAACGATAAGTCTTTGAATAGGTATTTGTTGCTGATGCGCACCTTGCCAGCAGCCAGATCAACCGGCTCAACCTTTATATTCTGATAGACTTTTTTTACTTCGTTGATTTCAGGATTCGGAGTCCTGTCGGCTGCCACGAGTCCGTTGCAACTGAAGTTACCATCATTTGGCTTATCCCCGAAATCGCCTCCGTAAGCGAGGAACTCGGCGCCGTCAGTGGTTTTTTTGCGTATGCCTTGGTCAACCCAGTCCCAGATGAAGCCACCGTGCTGGTGCTTATCCGACTCATAGACATCCCAGTATTCCTGCAAGTTACCGACGCTGTTGCCCATTGCGTGCGCATATTCAACCTGAAACATCGGGCGGCCGCGGCTGAAGGCTTTCCAGAATGGCAAGATTTCGTGGGGTTTCAGATACATGTTGGTAAGGATGTCACTGTATTGTCCATCATAGTTGCGGTCATAAAGCACAGGGAAATTCGGATAATTCTTTTTCGCCCACCTGTATGCCTTCGTGAAATTTATCCCGTTTCCCGCCTCGTTCCCCATTGAGAACGCCACGATTGATGGATGATTCTTATCCCGTTCAATCATGCGCCGAACCCGGTCAATGTGCGCCTCGGTGAAATCTTTTGAATTGGCGATAAGTTGCAACCCTGTGCTTCCATAGCCGTGCGATTCTATGTTCGCCTCGTCTATCAGATAGATGCCGTACCTGTCGCATAACTTATACCACTGCGGGGCATTCGGATAATGGCTCGTGCGGACAGCGTTTATGTTGTGCCGTTTCATTAATTTAATATCCTCAATCATGCGCTCCGTCGTGATTGCTTGCCCGCGGTCGGGGTCATGTTCGTGGCGGTTCGTGCCCTTGAAATAAATATGCCTGCCGTTGAAAAGAATCTCACCGTTCTTGATTTCTACAGAGCGGAAGCCGACATCGGCGGGGATTACCTCTGAAATCCCGCCGCTTTCATT
>JBFMBQ010000434.1:0-6690 GCA_040755115.1 bacterium | reverse complement strand
TACAGCAGGATTGCCATGATTCAGCATACAGCCGGTTTGGCGAGAATTTCCCGAACCTTGATGTCAAAAAATTTATTTGAACTGTTTGCACGCAGCAGGACACAGGTATCTGCGCCGCGGGCGGTGCCTGCGACGGCGATGATGTCGCCAAACGGCGTCAGACCCGCATCCGCTGCCATTGCGGTCATTTCAATGCACACCTTTACGCCCTCGCCGAACATCCTCAAGGTCATCGCAACTATCTGCTCGTGTGAAAAATTTCCGCACCGCTGCCGTATCGCCGTGCCAAGCCCGCGCAGCACCATTGTCCCTGTGTAGATGATGCCGCCGTATTTCTCAATCTCCGCACGCTTTTCCGGCTCTAACTCGTTATCCCCCTCGCTCCCGAAACCTGTATTATGAGTTACCACTATTACCTGCGTTCCTGTGCCCTCAAACAGTTGTGCCGCTTTCACCCCTGTGTCGCCCTTCGTTGATGCAACGATAACATGCGAGATACCACGCTTAATTGCTTCATCCTTCGCGATCATCAGGACTTCGTCAGTGTGTTTCCCGCCTTTGTCGCTGAAATACATTTTGCATCACCTCCGACAATACATTTCACGCAAAAGGTGTTAAGGTGATTAAGATATGAGAAGTTAAATTAGGCAAGATGGTAAACGGTAAATGGTAGATGATTAAAAAATCATCTTTCGTCTTCCGTCTACCGTCTACCGTCTTTCGTCTCACATCTCACATCTCTCGTCTCATAGTATACCATGCGTGAACTAATCTGATCTGTGTCTTTAGTTACTATGCTGGAATCTTTTCCTTCTTGTTGAGTAATTCGTGAAGCAGTTCTTCTACATTTTCGCGGCAGTTGCCGCAACCAGTGGCTACTTTGGTGCGCGCCTGGAGTTCTTCAAAGGTGTCCGCGCCATCCATAACAGCATCCTCAATTTCACCGCGCGTTACGGTCAGGCACTCGCAGATTATCTCACCGCGCTCAATGGCATGCAGCCGCTCTTCCTGACCGCTACCCTTGAGGTAATCAATTATCGCAGCGCGCAGCGCTTTGTCGCCGAGCACGGAGCAATGAACCTTCCTCGCGGGCAAGCCGCCGAGCCGCTCCATTATATCCTGCGGTGTTATCTTCAGCGCATCTTCTATTTTCAATCCCGGCACCATCGTGGACAGCATTGATGTGCTGCCGATGGCACTGGCGCAGCCAAAGGTTTTCCATTTTAAATCCGTTATTGTATCAGCGGCACGGTCAACCTTGATCCACATCTTCATGAGGTCGCCGCACGAAAAACTGCCGACCTCCCCTACCCCGTCAGCCTGATATGCTTCTTCGTCCTCTGTCAGGATGTTGCGGGGGTTGAAGAAGTGATCTTTAACTATATCCGTATATGCCCAGCCTTTTCCGTCTTCTGCCATCGTTTTCCCCTTCTTTCAGCCGAATAATTCCGCCTGAAAAAGTATAATGTAACAAGAAATAAAAGACAATTAAATGGTGCAGCGCTCTTATGTATGCAACTCTACGATGTCTTTATCCTGAAGGAGATAATCGCGATGCACCATCTGCCCTTTGAATTTGCCTGTGCCCCAGATACGCGCATATTTCAGATTATCCGCGAAATCCTTGTGAACCATGCGGGCAAGTTCCATCAGTGTGCCGCCTCGTTTCATAACGAAAGGGGCATCCATGTCCGGCTGCGCCCCCGGCTGCTTGGAGTAGACGCGGACGATGTCCAGTTGCCGATATAGTTCCTCTTTAAGTTCCTCCAGACCGAGGAGATTCTGTGCGGAGATGTGCAGGCAGAGGAATCTATCTTCAATAGTTTCCTTTAAGATATTAAAAACTATTTCATCATCTGGGGTATCGCACTTGTTCGCTGCGAGTATGGTTTTTTTCCAGACATTTCCCGGTTCAATTTCCCGCGGTGGTTCGGATGTAAGAATAAGGCGCATACGCGCGGCGACATCTACGACTTCGCTTATCTGCATCTGGGGGTCTTTATCCGATATGTCAACGATCAACAGGATCAGGTCGGTATTTCGCAGCATGTTGGACACAGCCATCGGGGGCCGCTCGGGGCTGAACGGCGGGGTGTCAACAAGTTGTATTTTAATATCCTGGTAGGGCATCATACCCGGAGCGGCGCGGCTTGTGGTAAAGGGATAAGGCGCCGACTCCGAGCGCGCGCCTGTGAGGCGATTAAAGAGAAGGGATTTACCGCAATTGGGGGCGCCAATGAGGATTACCTGACCGGCGCCTTCGCGTGAAATATAAAAGAGGTCTTTCTGCTTTGCAGCCTTCTTTTCCTCCATTGTGCGCAGTTTTGAGAGGCGCCGTTTGATGTCGCCCTGCATTCTGTCGGTGCCCTTATGCTTCGGGATGAGGGCATACATTTCCTCAAGTGCGGCGATCTTTTCTTCACGGGTTTTTGCTTCCCTGAAACGCTGTTCCGCTCCAAGATATTGGGGAGTAAGATTCGCTGGCATATTTCTATTTTATCACGAAAGTAAGGTGAATATGAAGAGGGGATCAGTAACTTACAATTGGATTTAAAGTGTCAAGAAAATCAAATTATAACCACGGAAGCACGGAAAAACTGAAGCACGGAAGAAGAAATTTTCATTTGAGTCCATGGCATTTAATATTCTGGATTCGTATGGGCGCACAGCCGTGCGCCCCTACTTAATTGACATTATGAAGTGTGGTTATTAAACTATAAATCCGTAGTCGGGATGACGAAAGACATCGGCGCGGAGCGGAGACCGCGCCCTACAGATCAGTGAACAATTTGGAGAAACGATGATGATTTCGGCAGGTTCTGTTGTTGGGCTGAAGTGTAAGGAATGTGGCAGGAACTATGATGTTCTTCCGCAGAATGTATGCGAGTTCTGTTTTGGTCCGCTTGAGGTTGAATACGATTACGAGCGGATCAGGCGGGTGGTTACGCGCAAGCGGATACAGAAGGGACCGAAGAGTCTTTGGCGGTATCGCGAGTTTCTGCCTGTGGCGGGCAGTGAGTTTGTTGACCTTGGCGCAGGTTTCACTCCCCTACAGAAGGCTGAGCATCTGGGGAACAAACTGGGCTTGCGGCATCTTTATATTAAGAACGATTCAATGAATCCCACTTTTTCGTTTAAGGACCGTGTTGTATCGGTTGCGCTTACGAAGGCGAAAGAATTCGGCTACGATACTGTTGCGTGCGCATCAACGGGGAATCTGGCGAATGCGGTGGCGGCGCACGCAGCGAAGGCATCGCTGCGGTGTTTTGTCTTCATTCCTCACGATCTGGAAGAAGGTAAAGTGGTTGCGACTTCAATTTACGAACCCAATCTTGTCGCAGTGAAAGGCAACTACGATGATGTGAACCGCTTGTGCAGCGAGATTGCCGACAGGTATCAATGGGCGTTCGTGAACATTAATGTGCGTCCGTACTATTCCGAGGGGTCAAAGACGCTGGCGTATGAGACGGCGGAGCAACTTGACTGGGTTGTGCCTGACCATGCGATAGTGCCGATGGCGTCGGGGTCGCTCCTTACGAAAATCCACAAGGGTTTCAACGAACTGAAGAAGGTCGGGCTTGTGAGATCGGCGAACACTGTAATATCGGGTGCACAGGCGGAAGGATGTGCGCCGATAGTGAACGCTTTCCGAAGCAAATCCGACATCATCAGGCCTGTGAAGCCGAACACGATTGCGAAATCGCTTGCAATCGGCAATCCTGCGGACGGCTATTACGCATTAAAGACCATCAGTGAAACCGGTGGTGTCGCCGAAGCGGTAACAGATGAAGAAGTGGTTGAAGGGATAAAACTTCTGGCGCGCACCGAGGGAATATTCACAGAAACGGCGGGCGGCGTAACTATAGCCGTTTTATGCAAACTTGCAGAGCAGAACTTTTTCAAACAGACTGACAGCATTGTTGTTTATGTTACAGGTCTGGGCTTCAAGACACTTGAGCCGCTGATAGGGACACTGAAGCCGTCGTTCCTTGTGGAGCCGAATGTTAAATCGTTTGAAGAGGCAGTTGGCGAGAGTCAACTGCATCCGCGTAATAATAAATAAATAGGATTAGAATGCATTTTGGTTCAAGGTTCAACCTTGAACCAACATAGGGGAACGAATAAGGTGGTTTGAAAATTTATAGATTTTATATGAGAATATAAACGAGGTGTAATAGAGATGGCGGCAAAGATACTGATTCCAACTCCATTAAGGAAACTTACCAAAAATGAGGCGGAAGTGGAAGTGGAAGGCAGCACTGTAACAGAGGTGCTCAAGGCACTGGAGGAGAAGTTTCCCGGATTCAAGGACAGAATGTTTGACGAGGGTGGCAACATTAGAAGGTTTATAAACATTTTTGTAAACGAGCAGGACATTCGTTTCGGTGACGGCGTGAACACGCCCGTTAAGGACGGTGACGAGGTTTCAATTGTGCCTGCTGTGGCTGGGGGATAAAATGATGAAGCGTCGGGTGTTCATACACGGACCTGCCGAACTCATAAAGAAACCATTCATATACCAACTCGTGAAAGATTATGACATTGTGCCGTACATACGGAGGGCGAATGTGCTGGATAAAGAGAGTTGGATGATACTTGAACTTGAGGCACAGGATGCGGAGGGAATGGACAGGGGAATAAAT
Organism: bacterium; assembly: GCA_040755115.1. GTDB lineage: Bacteria > UBP15 > UBA6099 > UBA6099 > JBFMBQ01 > JBFMBQ01. The sequence continues at coordinate 2,047 of JBFMBQ010000434.1, read as the reverse complement.
TTTCTCCGCCAGACAGGCGCTAATGTTGAACCGGTAGAAGGGGATGTTGTTGAGAGTTGAGGGGAGCGAATAAATAATTTAATTGGATGTTGAATATAGAACAAGGAATGACGAGTATTGAAGGAAGAATAACTTCATAATCAGAAATTCAATATTCGTTTTCATTGCTGTCCAATCAATTGTTTTTAAAAAATTGGCTTATTATAAGGCTTTTTTGTTATAGGTGCTGTAGGGCGGGGTCTCCGCACCCCGCCGTTTTACGGCGCGGCGCGATGTGGAAATCGCGCCCTACATATCTGGATTTTTTGATTGGACAGCAGTGATTCGTTTTAAGAAAATCCACAACATGCTGCATGGAAGTGAGATGACTTTTTATCGTCTCCCTTCTTCCATCTATCGTCTTACTTATCAGATCAGCCGCAGAAGACGCGGTGTTTGACTGCGAAGTCCATCTCGCGCAGCCGATGGCTCACAATCATTGCGATGTTCTTGATGACGCGGTAACCAATCTCTGTTCTTTTTTCAGCAAGTGAACTAAAGAAAGGTTCTGGAAGTTTTATGAGCGTGGTCTTGCCCTCCGCCCGTGCGCCTGCTGTGCGTGGTCCCTTGTCCAGAATTGCTATCTCTCCAAAGGTATCGCCAGACTCAACCACAGCCAATAAATACGCCTCATCTTTCGTTTTATCATCTGTCTTTTCCAACTCAGTTGTTATACTCACGCTGCCTTCCATAACTACATAAAGGCTGTGATCATCAGTGGCTCCTTCATTAAAAACCACCTCGCCATTTTCATAAGATACAATCTCACAGCCTTCTGCTATCTGCTGAAGGTTGTTATCACCAACACCGGCAAACAATTTTGCTTTTTTCAAACATTCTATAATATTCATAATGTCACCTCCGACTTTTCGGGCTTTTTCAATTCTAACAGATGCATGATATTTATGCAACACTGCTTGACTTTTTTTTGCAGTGGATTTAACCTGTTTTTACCTTGAATCAGAAGGGAAAAGTTCTATGAGTGAAAAATATTTACAAAAATCCATATTTATGCCAACACTTGTAATCACAATGTTTCTCTTTCAATTCCAATTCGCCGCATACTGTGCGGCTGTGCCGCGCATGGCAGACCCGGTTGTCGTGCAGTTTTCAAAGATGGCTTTCCTTCATGGTCTCCCCGTGGCGAATTTCCGCGTTTTCGCCTTCGTGAACGGAGCCTTAAGCCCCATCCCTTTCCAGATAGATGAGAAATCAAGTGCCGAGGATTATGTGTTTACAAAAGGCACAAAGGGGAAAAAGAAGAGCCTCGGGAGGATTGGTGAATTTGATGAAGTGGTGTTTATGAGCAAGGATTCGGGCGCAAGGGCGCCGAAGGAAAAGATTCCATATCAGTTTGACAAAGGTGCGGAAATAGAGATTAACGATCCGCTGACCGGCGAAAGTTCGTATGTATATCTTTTATATTCACACAGTCCCGAGGCGATGCCTGTTTCGGATAAGAAATATGTGCAAACGGTGGGGAAGCGATGGGTTGAAGGTGCATACTACAGAGTAGGTCAAAGCACAGAAAAAAAGGCTGCGAAGTATCAAAACATAGTGGATTATTTTGCTATATTGAAGGAAGACATGGGCAACGATGAGAATATTCTTGACCGCGTGAAATTCCGCTCCCGCGTGGATGCCCTCGGCGGCACTGTAAGGTTCGGGCGCGATGAGAGCAATTTTCGCACACAACCTGTCGCAGAACTGACCGGACCGGTGAGGAAAATATCTAAATTCAAAAATTCGGTGTATTTAGCGATGGGGATAACCACACCGCCGCAGACTTACAATGTTACCTACTATTACAACGGTTATATAACACCCGTATATATAGATATTCCCATAGATTTAACCACGATTAAGAGCCTTGTCAGGACTGCATATTTCCGAAGCACTCTTGATTTTAATGAGAACGCCATCGGAATGCGCTACTACAACCCATCACACCGGCGGGGGATACTTATAGACGGCAAGCCTTCTTCGGAAGAAAAGGATATTGGGGAAG
>JBFMBQ010000433.1:0-3006 GCA_040755115.1 bacterium | reverse complement strand
ATCGGAAGGTTATGCGTGCGAATTTTCAGAAAATGATCTGAACTTATAAAGAGTTTTTAGACACGGATTTGCACGGATTAAATTTGATCCACGAATTGCACGAATTTACACGAATTTAAGATTTGGTGAGAATTAGTGAAATTAGTGGAGAAAAAATTAATCACAATAGGTCCTCTGCAACATAGATTCTTCCGTCTCGTTTGATCAACCCTGATTTTCCTGCTAAAATTTTTAATAAGTAGGGGCGGTCCGCGACCCGCCCCTACAAAAGATTGTAAATCAAATTCGCAGGGTTGTGCAAATTACGATGAAAAAATCGGATAAGCCGTGGGCGGGACGGTTCGCCCAAAAGACCAAAAAAAGTGTGGAGAAGTTCACCGAGTCGGTGAGTTACGACTGGCGGCTTGCGCCTTACGATGTGCGAGCCAGCCGCGCGCATGCCGAGGGTCTGCGCCGCGCAGGAATTATTTCAAAATCAGAACACCAGCGCATTGACAGGTCGCTGCGGGAAATACTTGATGAGATAGTGAACGGGAAATTTCGCATCCTTATGGAACTGGAAGATGTCCACATGAACATTGAGCACCGCTTAAAGGAAAAAATCGGCGACCTTGCGGGGAAACTTCATACTGCGCGGAGCCGAAACGATCTCGTTTCTGCCGATCTGCGCCTTTACTTGAAAGATGCGACCACTTCAGTTAAGAGGGGCATTACTTTGATGCAGAAGACAATCGTTAAAAAGGCGGAAGATAATATCGGCGTGCTGATGCCCGGCTATACACATCTTCAGCGCGCACAGCCTGTGCTTTTTGCACATCACCTTATGGCGTATTACGAGATGCTGGCACGCGATTACGGGCGGCTTACGGACGCGGCGCGGCGCGGCGATGTGTGCCCGCTCGGTTCATGCGCACTTGCAGGCTCCGCCCTGCCCGTTGACTGGGAAGCAGAGGCGCGAGCGCTCGGCTTCGCTGCGACGACGCGCAACAGTATTGACGCCGTGAGCGACCGCGATTTCGTCATTGAATTTTTCGCTGCCGCCGCTGTTCTGATGGTGCATTTGAGCCGCTTTGCGGAAGAGATCGTTTTGTGGTCATCGCAGGAATTTGGTTTTATCACACTTCCCGATGAGGCCTGCACCGGCAGCAGCATCATGCCTCACAAGAAGAATCCTGATGTGGCGGAACTTATACGCAGTAAGACCGGTCGCGTGGCTGGGGCGCTCATCGCTATGATAATCACGATGAAGGGCTTGCCACTGTCATACAACCGCGACCTTCAGGAAGACAAGGAAAATGTGTTTGATGCGGTTGACACCGTTATGTCGTGTCTTGAGATGGCGAGTGAACTTATCGGCGGTGCGCGCATAAACGCCGATGTAATGGAGCAGGCGGCGGATGGCGATTTCACCGCCTCGGTTGACCTTACAGATTACCTTGTCCTGAAAGGCATCCCCTTCCGCACTGCGCACCAGATCGCGGGAAAGATAGTGAAAACATTAGAGAAGAGCGGAAAATCGCTGAAAAACATCACGCTGGGTGAACTTAGAAAATTCTCGTCAGTTTTTGAAGAGGATGTATTCAGTTACCTGACAGTTCGCGGCAGCATAAAGCGGAAGGTTGGGAGTTTTTCAACTGCGCCGGGTGAAGTGCGAAAGAGTATACGGCGTGCGCGGCGGGAACTGGAGAAGAGACAATGACGAAAGTTTTAGAGTGGTTCAGCATCACTCAGGGGTTGAGTGTATGGCAGGCGGTCAAGATGGGTGCGGAGATCATCATCATCAGCGTGATATTTTATTATGTGATACTTTTCATGCAACGCACGCGCGCGCTGTTCATCCTGCGGGGGCTTGGAGTGATGCTGGTCATCGTGGCGATTTCATATCTCCTGCGTCTTGATACAATTTTCTTTTTGTTTCGGGGCGTCGGCGTGGTAGCAATCGTGGCGTTGATAATCGTTTTTCAGCCGGAACTGCGGCGTGCTCTGGAACAGATAGGTCAGCGCGGTTTCTGGACGCGTTCGTTCGCCGGGTTGGAGAAAGAGGATATTATCAAACTTATTCATAATGTAATAATGACACTTGAAGACCTCGCCATCACTAAAATGGGCGCGCTGGTCGTCATTGAGCAGGAGACGCAACTGGATGAATACGCCGCTTCTGGTACGCATGTAGGCGGTGCGGTAACACCGGAACTGCTGAAGACCATCTTCTTCCCGCACACCTTCCTGCACGACGGCGCTGTCATTATCCGCGGCAACAAAATACTTGCAGCCGGATGCTTCCTGCCGCTGTCTGAAAACCCAAATCTCTTGCAGGATGTCGGCTCGCGCCACCGTGCTGCCCTGGGCATCACGGAAATCACCGATTCCATCGCCTTGTGCGTTTCGGAAGAGACAGGCAAACTCTCACTGGCACATCAGGGCAAACTGATCCGCGACATCAGACCCGATGCGCTTCGCGAGCTGCTCTACTCAATCTGCCTGCCGCAAGGCACCTCATTTTCTTCGCTCCTGGGGGTAAGAGTTGAAAAAAAGGCTGATTAATAACTATCCCATCAAACTACTCTCGTTAGCGCTTGCCGTCATACTGTGGCTTTATGTCAACTCCGAACAGGCTCCGAAGTTGCAGACGGAGATACCTGTGAAATTGAAATATGTTAACCTGCCGCCGCAGTATATCACTATGGGTGCACCCAACACGATAACCGTTAAACTTGCCGGCGAACCGGGTGTTTTAGCCGCGGTCGTCCCTGGGAAACTGACCGCCATCATTGATCTAACAGGACTCAGCGAGGGCAGACACCGTGTGCCTGTGAAAGTAGTGAATCAAACAGGCGCAAACCTTACGCAGAAATATTTCTTCGTAGAACTGAAACTGAAAAAACTGAAGAAGATTGAGAAGGCAATTGACATCGCCTTTTTCGGCTCACTGCCCACAGGATTAGTCATGGGCAAGGTGAATTACAAACAAAAGAAGGCGGACATATACGGCGAAGAAAAACGATT
>JBFMBQ010000432.1:0-5548 GCA_040755115.1 bacterium | reverse complement strand
CCGCTGCAAGCGTGTTTGCGCGCGGGGCGTTGACAACCACGATACCGGCGGCAGTGGCGGCGCCGACATCAATGTTGTCCACGCCGATGCCGGCGCGGGCGATGATCTTCAGCGATTTCGCCGCTTTGATCACGCGCGCAGTTACTTTCGTCTGGCTGCGCACGATGAGCGCGTGAAAATCAGGTATCACCTTCACAATGTCGGCTTCGGACAGTCCGGGCTGCACTGAAACACTGAAATTTTTCTTGAGCATCTTCAAACCGCTGCTCGCTATGCTGTCGCAGATCAGGATTTTCTTTTTCACTTAAACCCTCCCAATCTCGTCAATCCTGTTAATTCCATCTAATTAATTTTTTTAACAATATGTGCATGTGCCACCCCCAAACTCGTTTGGGGGTGTAGTATCCTGTTTAATCCTGTAAATCCCGTCTAATTTTTTAATAATATTTCTTCCGCTGCTCGGATGCCGCTGCCGAGTGTTACAGGGAAACCGAGTTCTTTCAGCGTCATTTCCAGCGCGCTGACGGCGAGCAGGATGTCCTGTTCTGTTACATAGCCCATGTGAGCGATGCGGACGATCTTGCCTTTGTAAGGCGACTGCCCGCCGGATAGGCGGATGCCGAATTTGTCGCGGACGGTGCGCACCAGTTGAATGCCGTCAATGCCCGCCGGCACGCGGAAAACGGTTTCCACGAACGACTGGTGCGGCGAGAAAAATTCAAGCCCCATCGCAGCCACGCCCGCACGCGCAGCAAGCGCAAGCCGCCGATGACGGGCATATATTTTCTCAAAGCCTTCCTCGCGCATCATCGCCATAGATTCCGAAAGCGCAAGGCACAATGAAACCGGAATGGTGTATGGGCACTCACCGCCCTTATCAAGCGAATCTTTGTAAGCCTTTATATCAAAATAATATTTCGGCAGGTCTGACCGCTCGTAAGCCTTCCATATCTTTTCGCGCACGGCGACGAACGCCAGCCCCGGCGGTATCATCAGCGCTTTCTGCGAGCCGGCAGCAAGCATGTCAATACCCCAGTCATCCATCCTGATTTCAAGTCCGCCGATTGCGCTGATTGAATCCACGATGAAAAGGGCATCATGCGCGGCTGCCACCTTGCCGAGTTCATCTATCGGGTTCATCACACCGCTTGATGTTTCGCTGTGCGTGATGAACACTGCGCGGATGTTCTTTTCCTGCGACAGAACTTTGTCCAGTTCCTGCGGTGTAATGATCCCGCCCCATTCCTTTTTGATCTCTACAACTTCCACGCCGTAGGCGCGGTTGATTTCAACGAAGCGCTCGCCGAATTTGCCGGTGTTGCCCACCACGACGCGGTCGCCGCGGCTCAGCGTATTCGCTACACACGCCTCCATCGCACCCGTGCCCGATGAGCCAAAAATGAACACATCGCCGCTCGTGTTAAGAAGTTCCTTCAGGTCGGTGTGGAGTTTCGCGTAGATTTTTTTGAACTCATCGCCGCGGTGATGAATCGCCGGGCGCGCCTCCGCCGCCCGCACACGCGCCGGCACCTGCGATGGACCGGGGGTCAGAAGAATTTCTTTTTTCATCAGTTATTTTCCTCTTTTATTTTTTGACGCTGATTACGCAGACTATTTATGATTAACGCTGATTGTGTTTCTCATAATTAGTCATAACAATTCAGCGTATTCAGCGTCTTGATATTTTATTTTAAATAACTTGTCTTTTCGTTTCCCTCGCGCCGATGTCTCGGCGGTATTGTGCGCCTTCAAAGTGGATTTTTTCAACTGCCCGATATGCCCGCTCGCGCGCCTCAGCAAAATCTTTGCCCATACCAGTTACACCGAGCACACGACCGCCGGCTGTAACAATCTTTCCGTCCTTCTCCGCCGTGCCGGCATGAAAAACGGTTGCGCCTTCAATTCCTTCCGCTTCCTTTAAACCTGTTATCTCTTTGCCTTTCTCGTAACTGCCCGGATAGCCACCCGATGCCATCACGACGCACACCGCCGCGCCCTGCGCACTCGGTGTGTTTATACCGCTTATATCCCCCGCTGCCGCCGCAGCACACAACTCCGTTAGGTCGCCGCCAAACATCGGCAGCACGACCTGTGTTTCGGGGTCGCCGAACCGCACATTAAACTCCAGCACCTTCGCCTCTTTCGTTCCCAGCATCAGCCCTGCATACAGCACGCCGCGAAAAGGCGTCCCTTCCTCCGCCATGCCGGCGATCGCAGTCTCAAGGACAGTTCTTATAATTGCGCTCACTGTATCATAATTGTTGAATGACACAGGAGAATACGCCCCCATACCGCCTGTATTCGGACCGCGATCATCATCAAAAATGCGCTTGTGGTCCTGCGACGGCATCAGAGTTACTATTCGTGTGCCGTCTGACACGGCAATGATGGAAAGTTCCTCTCCTGTGAGACATTCCTCTACGATCACACGCGAGCCAGCATCGCCGAATATTCCCCCGCGCATAACATCATTCAAAAACCTTTGTGCATCTTCAGCCGTTTCTGCAACATGCACTCCCTTGCCCGCCGCCAATCCGTCCGCCTTGATCACCACTGGAAATGCTGCGCCTTTTATATGTTTGATCGCCTCATCGCAGTCATCAAACACCTGAAAATCCGCTGTCGGTATATTCCACCGCCGCATAAATTCCTTTGCAAAAATCTTGCTGCCTTCAAGCCTCGCCGCCGCCTTCGTGGGTCCAAAAAGCAGCAGTGATCGCTTGCTGAACATTTCTTCAATCCCGTCCACGAGCGGCTGCTCGGGACCGACGATGGTGAGAGCGATTTTTTTCTCCTCGGCGAAATCGGCGAGCGCCTTAAAATCATCCGCCTTGATTGGAACGCACTGTGCATCCCTTGCAATTCCTGCGTTGCCGGGCGCGCAGAAAATCTCTTCCGCCAGCGGACTCTGCCTCAATTTCCAGCAAAGCGCGTGCTCCCTGCCGCCGCCACCGATGACTAATATCTTTATCTTTTTCATAATTTCCGTGCTTTGGGTTTTAGACTGATGTTAGTGCCAGAAACATTGTTTTTTATTCGTATGCTTCTCTCTGCCGCTCAAAGTTCTCAAATCTTGCATACTTCTTGATGAAGGTCAGGGAAATCCTGCCGGTAGGTCCGTTTCGCTGTTTGGCGATGCTGAGTTCCGCTTCTTCGGCTTCCGCCGATTGCAATTCAGCCACGGTTTCCGGCTTGCCCTCAATAAGTTGCCTGTAGTAATCCTCGCGGTAAATGAACATGACCACATCCGCATCCTGTTCTATTGCCCCCGATTCGCGCAGGTCGGACAGGCGCGGGCGTTTCTCCTCACGGTGCTCCACAGCGCGGGACAATTGCGAAATCACGAGCAGCGGGATGCCTAATTCGCGGGAGAGAAGTTTCATCTCGCGCGATATTTCCGAAATTTCCTGGACGCGGTTTTCAAACCTGCGCCGCGTTGACATAAGTTGCATATAGTCAACGATTACCAGTTCTACATTGTGTTCTTTCTGCATCCGGCGCGCCTTCGCACGCAACTCAAGTGTTGTTATGCCTGGGGTGTCAACGATGAGGATGGGTGCTTTTGAGAGATCGCCCATCGCCTTGTAAATCTTTTCCCAGTCCTTTTCCATAAGAAAACCTTTGCGCATCGCAGAGGCATCCACTCTTGCCACAGAGCAGAGCATCCGTGTAACCAGTTGCTCGGCGGACATCTCAAGGCTGAAGATGCCGACGCCTTTTTCCTCTTTCAGCGCCACATTTTCTGCGATGTTAAGCGCAAGACTCGTCTTGCCCATTGACGGACGCGCTGCAAGTATGATCAGGTCGGAAGGCTGAAAACCGGCGGTAAGGGCATCAAGGTCAATAAAACCCGTCGGCAGCCCGCTCACAATCCCCCTGTCCCTGTATCTTTTATCAAGCACTGCGAAGGATTGTTTCACCGCTTCCTTGATGGGAATGATCGCTGAAAATGTGCGCTTGCGCGAGATATCATAGACAGCCTTTTCCGCCTGCGCCACCAATTCCTCCACATCGCCGTCGCCCTGATAGCCCCAGCCTGTTATGTCGCTGCCCGCCTTGATCAGGTCGCGCAGAATGGATTTCTCTTCCACAATCCTTGCGTAAGTGCGGGCGTTTGACGGCGCAGGCACGCTCTCTATCAGCAATGTCAGATATGCCGCGCCGCCCACCTTCTCAAGCGTCCCCTTGCCTTCAAGGTTCTCAATAAGCGTAACGAGGTCTATCGGCTCGCCTTTCTCATACAACTCAAGAATCGTCTCAAAGATTACCCCATGCGCTTCCCTGTAGAAATGCTCCCTTCTGAGCATCTCCGCCACGATCGCGATCTGTTCCTTGTCAAGGATCATTGAGCCTAATGTGGACTGCTCCGCTTCCAGACTGTGCGGCGGGACGCTCAACATCCGTGCATCATCTGGCATGTCTGTTCTGCCTTTCAAGAATTAAGGATTAAGTAGTAATTGGTAGTGCCTCTTTTATCGTTTATAAATGAGAAAATACAAGTTTTTTTCACACCAACAGGCATTGATCGTTATTCGGTTGCGGTTGCGCTGCTGGAATCGTTGTTCGTATAGCGTCTTTCGTCTTTTCTTTGTCCGATTAACGACAGACGATAACCGATTCGAGCCGCGCAACCGTTCAACGATTTTAAAACGCACAAGTTTAGTTATAATCCTGTTTTTATTCTTCGGACACGACTCGTATCTGAACCTGTATCTCGTGAGCAGCCGAAAATTTTATCCGCAGCGTGTAATCTCCAAGATTTTTTATGGGGTCATCCAGCAGGACCCTCCGCTTGTCAAGTTCAAGTTTGAATTTCTCGTTTATCGCATCAGCGATCTGCTGCGCCGTAACCGTGCCGTAAAGCCTGCCTTCTTCACTCGCCTTCGCACTGATCTCAATTACCGCAGCGCTCATTTCCGCCTCAAGCCCTTCAAGTTTCTTCTCAACCCGAGCCTCTTTGTGCTCCTCCATCACTTTGCGGCGGGCGTGTTCAGCGATATTCTTATCGTTTGCTGTAACGGCTAAACCGCGGGGTATCAGAAAATTTCTCGCGTATCCATCCTTGACCACTTTCAGATCGCCTGTTTTGCCAAGTTTATCAACATCCTCGCACAGGATTACCTTCATTCATATCACCTCCGCACTTCAACACTCAATCAAGAGTATATGGAACAAGAGCCATCTCCCTTGCCCTTTTAATTTCGTTTGCCACCTTGCGCTGGTGTTTCGCACAACAGCCGGTCATTCTGCGCGGTTTGATCTTGCCGCGGTCGGAGATATATTTTTCCAGCAGCGCCACATTCTTGTAATCCGCTTCCAGTTTCTTATCAATGCAGAATTCGCACGCCTTGTGCATCTTTGTGCGAAAAAAGGATTTTCCCGGTTTCTTGAAGCCCCTTTTAACCCCCCGCATTACTTTCGCCATTAAATATCCTCCTTAAACGGGTCCTCGTCATCCAGTCCGAGGTCCTCATCAATTTCATCTTTGAAGCCTTGTTTACCCTTTTCCCTCGTTTCAGGCTCTGCTTCGGGCGGGACAGCCCCCTCT
>JBFMBQ010000431.1:0-8400 GCA_040755115.1 bacterium | reverse complement strand
AGTCTTTCAATTTGGACACGCCTTCAACGAGGAAGGCGATCTTGTCGTGGAAGGTGGCGCGCAGTTGCATGACATGGATTTCGGGGTCTTCAATTGTATCGTGAAGTATGCCTGCGCTGACGGTGGCGCCGTCAAGCCGCCACTCCGCCAATTTGTCGGCGACTTCAAGCGCATGGACGATAGCAGGTTCGCCTGACAGTCTGAAAAGATTCTTGCCTCTGTAGCAGTTCTGCGTGAACTCGTAAGCGCGGCGCACCAGTTCAAGTTCATCAAACGGCAGATAGCGCGATGTCTTGTCTAAAATCCGCTCAAAACTGTCCTTAAAAAGGATCGGCATACCTATTTTAATTATATCAAACGGCAAATATTATATCATTCTGAATTATTTATACTCGCTATGAAAGGGTTCACCTTATTACTCGGAGCAATAAATACTTCATTATTTTTTCATCGTCATTCGGTTGCGGTTGCGCTGCTGGAATCGGTGTTCGTATTTCGGTTGCGTTATTTTTAGCCATTCAACCATAGTCGATAGACGATTCGAGCCGCGCAATCGTTCAACGAGGGTCAATTTCCATGATTGCTCACTTAAACATGTGAAGTATATGATGCTCCCATTAGTAATTAGATGCGGGAAATGGTGAAACGGTAGATGTGAGATGTGAGATGGAAAAATCATCTTGCTTCTTACTTCTAACTTCTTACACTGGGATCAATCTTCAAATCCCGGCAGTTTGAACTTTTCCTCCTCCACAGGCGGCACTTCAGTCGGTTCTATTTTAAGCGCCCCTTTGTCGGCAATGGTTATTGCCTTTGCAATAAAATCAACAAGGCGCATCTCTTCAAAAGTATATTTTTTTTCCTTGCTTCCTGCGAGCGCAATGTTAAAACTTCGGCTGCGTGTATGGCAGCCTCTTGAATCATCGCGGTTCTGTAACTCAACGATGACTGTGCCGCCTGTTCTTTCGTTCTCAATATGAATCTGCACCCTGTCGGCTTCGCGTGTTACCGATGTGAGTTTCCAGCCGCCGCCGAGGTTGCGTTCTGTGAAGAAACTCGCAATTACTTTTTCTATCGGGCGATGCGATCGGCTCAAATTTTTCACCCTTCCCCATCTGCAATTGAACTGCCGTCAATCCGCTGCTCTATGAAGTTGTGGAAATTTGACATAAAAATATACGATTACAACCTGTCTGTCAACTATAAATTTGAATTTATTTCAATCTTCGTATTGCTTTGTATCGTCAATGTCCTTGACTTTCGTCAGGGCGGGCTTTGTGGTAAACTATTTCTCATTATGGATTCAAAACTTGCGCGACTCTTATTTTCAAAAATTTTTTCGACAAATTTAACAACGCTGCCGGTATTTCTGTTCTGTATAATGCTTTCAATAGTTGTAACGGATGCCCTTACCGCAGCCAAAAGCAAAGTGGTTCTGGTCGCTGACGGCAAGACATCTTATGTGATTGTCGTTCCCGACGATGCAACTGAAACCGAGAAATATGCCGCTTCTGAGTTGCAGGTGTCCCTTGAGGTTATGAGCGGCGTGCGGTTTGAGGTTGCCGCCGAGAAAGATGCGGCGGGGCGCAGCGCTGTGCTCATCGGCAACACACGGCGCGGCGCAGAAATCATTCCTGACAACGAACTCAAACCGCTCGGGGATGAGGGTTTCATCATAAGAACGCACGGCAGCGACCTCGTCATCCGCGGCGGCGGCAGGCACGGGACGCTCTATGGCGCCTACGCGCTGCTTGAAGACCACCTTGGCGTCCGATGGTATGCGCCGGACGCTACCGTCATCCCTGCGCGAAAAACAATTGAGTTCACAGACCTGAACGATTCGCAGAAACCTGCCCTTGAATACCGCGAATCCTTCTTCTTTCACGCCTTTGACGGCGACTGGGCTGCGCGCAACCGCGTGAACGGTAATCATCACCGCCTCACCGACCGCCACGGCGGCAAGATCACTTATGTCGGCGGCTTCGTCCATACTTTCAACAGCCTCGTGCCACCTGACAAATATTTCAAGGAACACCCTGAGTATTTCTCCGGAATTGACGGCGTCCGCGTCCCCAACGCGCAGTTATGCCTGACCAACCCCGATGTGCTTGAAATCGTTACCGCCCGCGTGCTTGAACTCGCTGAATCTACGAAAGGCGAGGCGGCGATCATCTCCGTTTCGCAGAACGACAACATGCGTCCCTGCACTTGCAAGCGATGCCGCGCCGTTGACAAAGAGGAAGGCTCGCCCGCCGGCTTGCTGATTCGGTTCGTCAATCAGGTCGCCGACGCTGTGGCTGAAAAATACCCGAATGTGGCGATTGATACGCTCGCCTACCAGTATACCGAAAACGCACCGCGCCTGGTCAAACCCCGACCCAATGTTATCGTCCGCCTCTGTCATATGGCTCCCTCGTGCGACCTGCACCCGCTCAACAAGTGCTACTGGAATTCAAATTATGTGAAGAACCTCAAAACCTGGGCGAAAATCTCCAACCGCGTTTATATCTGGCACTATGTTACTAATTTTTCCAACTATCTGATGCCGTTCCCGAACCTGAACGCTGTTACCAAAGATATGGCATTTTACAGTCATCATAATGTAAAAGGCTTGTTCGCGCAGGGCAGTTATCAGAGCCACGGCGGCGATATGGCGGAACTGAAGGCGTGGCTCATTGCGAAACTGTTGTGGAACCCCGATGCCGACGCCGAGTCGCTCATAGATGATTTCGTCCGAGGGTATTACGGGCCTGCCGCACCGGCGATGGCTGATTATATCGCGGTGCAGCGCGAACAAGTGCGCTCGCCGAAATTGCACGCACATCTTTTCTCGCCGCCAACCGCCGGATACCTCAACGCCGAACTTCTCGCTAAAATGGCTGATGCGCTTGACCGCGCTGAAAAACTCGCCGCATCCGACCCCGCTGCCGCCGAGCGCGTGCGCCGCGCCCGCCTTGCATACTCCTACACCCAACTGGCTGCACCGGAACTGTTCGCTCCGTCAGGCGCTCAAAAGGCATACGGTGAAAAAAAATTGCATTCGCTGTTCAATACTTTCAAATCAGAACTTGAACACTTCGGTATTACACATCTTAAGGAAGCGGAGACGACGGACAAGACTCTTCAGCGTCTGCGCTGGCGAATTTTAGGATGGAAAGAATAAACCCCAACCTTGCGCAGCCAGAACAAAAAGTAAAAAAGGTTAAACGCAGAGATAAAAGGATAATGAAGATACTTGTAACAGGCGGAGCAGGTTTTATCGGCTCGCATATCGTTGATCTTCTCGTTGAGCGCGGGCACGATGTGGCGGTGGTTGACAATCTGTCAACGGGCAGGGAGCGCAATCTCAACAGTGCGGCGAAGTTTTATTGCGTTGACATACGCGATGATCAACTGGACGAAGTATTTCATAAGGAGAGACCCGAAATCGTAATTCATGCGGCGGCGCAGATGAGCGTTGCGCAGTCGGTGCGAGACCCTGTGGAGGATGCGCACATAAACATAGTGGGTTCGCTGCGCCTGATGGAACAGTGCCGCAGGGCGGGCGTTCGGAAAGTGATTTTTTCATCATCAGGCGGCACGGTTTACGGCGAAGTGCCTGAAGGCGCAGCCAGCGAAGACACCTCGTTTCAGCCCCTTTCGCCTTACGGCGTCTCCAAGATGTGCTTTGAATATTATCTTGATTTTTATTTTCGCGAGCATGGGATCGGATACACGATTCTACGGTATGGGAATGTGTATGGACCGCGTCAGGACCCGCACGGCGAGGCGGGTGTAGTGGCGATATTTGCGCGAGCGCTGTTGCGCGGCGAGACTCCAACCATTAACGGCGACGGCTGTTACTACCGCGACTATGTTTATGTTTCAGATGTTGCGGAGGCGAACCTGCTTGCACTTGATAGAGGCGATAATCGCGCATATAACATCGCCGCATGTTCGGCAACGGATGTGAATCAGATTTTTAATTTGCTCAAAGAGATCACGGGTTTTGCCGGTGAGGCGCGGCATGGACCGCCCCGACCGGGCGACCTGCGCCGCTGCGTGCTTGACATTTCCAGCGCACGCACAGAACTGGGCTGGACCCCCCGAATTGAACTGCGGGAAGGATTCAAAAAAACGGTCGCCTTTTTCAAAACCGAGAAAGATTAAAAAGAAATGCCAAATGTCAAAATCAAAATGACAAATCAATGTCAAATATCAAGGTTTAAATACAAAAACTTTATCCACGAATTTCACTAATTTCCACGAATTAATTCGTGTAAATTCGTGTAATTAGTGGAGCATCTTTTTTGACATTTGAACTTTGAAATTATTTTGACATTTGGGCTTTGACATTTGAAATTGATCGTTAGTCGTATGTAATCTGCGGATTAAAGAATGAAATTAAGTCTCTCAACATATTTTTTCATACAGGAATCGCTTAACGCAGTTCACGCAATCATGCTGCGCAAAATGGGTTTTGACGAAATAGAATTGTGGGCGATGCCGCCGCACCTAAACCCGACCGACACCGAAAAGGTAAAAGAACTTGCTGCGCTGTTCAACGGTGAAGGGATAACCGTAGGAACGGTTCACGGGCCGTTCTACGAGACGATGGGAGATGCCTCGCGCGGGCGCTGGCTGTCCATCTCCGACCTGAATGAGAAAAGGCGCAGCAATGCGCTTGGTCTTATCGGGCGCACGGCGGATGCTATGGTAATTCTCCAGAGCAGGGTGATGGTTCTGCACTTCGGCGCAACCGGCGACCTCAACCGCCAGGATGTGCTTGAAGCGATGTTATCATCTTTGATCTCGCTTCAGGACAATCTGTCAGGTTACAATATAAAACTCGCCTTTGAGAATCTGAACACGCCGTTTTCGTCTTCAGGGTATATGAAGAACCTGCTTGACAGATACGATTTTTCAGAGATGGGTTTATGTTTTGATACCGGTCATGCAAATGTGAGCGAAGAAGTATCTTCATCCATCGCCGGTTGCGGCAGCCGTCTTTGCAACCTTCACATCTCCGACAATAACGGCTTTGATGATCAGCATCTGATACCCGGCAAGGGGAACATAGACTGGGCGCGCGTGTGGGGCGCGCTGAAAGAGATCGGTTATGATGGGAATTTCACTGTTGAGGTGCGCTCTGGAGGCAATTACGAGGAAGAACTGAAAGAGATCAGAGAATTCTGGGATAATATTAATAAACAATAGAGTTAACAAGGATTTACAGGATAGACAGGATTACAGAATTTAATGAGAGTGGAAAAGTTGGCAAAGGAAGTCCAGCGATTTCTCCATAATAAAGATTATCCTGATGACTTTGACCTCATCAAACTTTCCGGCGACGCATCAGAGAGAGAATATTATCGGATAAAATTCCACCAGCCGGTCGGGGGCGATTCGCGAACCGCACATTCTGTTGTGATAATGCACATACTTGAGCCATCGCCTGACCGTGAGCGCGCATTTACAGAGTGCCGCGCAATCCTTGAAGAAGCCGGCGTGAATGTGCCGCACCTTTTCAATAGAAGCGATGACGGCACACTCTTCCTTCTTGAAGATTTCGGCGACCGGACACTGGAACAGACGGTAGCCGGCAGGGAGCACATACAAGAGTGCGAATCGCTCTACACGAAAGCAATTGATATGCTCATGAAAATCCAGTTTGAGCCGATGAAGCAGCCGCGCCGTGATTGCCAGGCATTTCAACTGTCATTTGATGAGGAAAAACTGATGTGGGAACTGAATTTCTTTGTGGAGAATGCGATCAGGATATACAGCGGGAAAACGATTGCGGAGAAAGATGAAAAATTTCTGCGGGAAAAATTTCTTGAGGTAGTCCGTCCGCTTGCCGCCGAGCCGCGCTTCTTCACGCACCGCGATTACCACAGCCGCAACCTGATGGTGTGCGGCGATGAGATCGGGGTGCTTGATTTTCAGGACGCCAGAATGGGGCTGATTCAATACGATCTCGTTTCACTCCTGCGCGATTCATACATTTCGCTGCCCGAACCGCTCGTAGAGAAGTTGAAAAAATATTATATGGACAGCGCAGAAACCAAACTCGGCGAAAAAATCAACCGGGAACATTTTGAACACATATTTCTTCTGATGACAGTCCAGCGGAGTCTGAAAGCGGCAGGCTCTTTTGCGTATCTTGACTGCGTGAAGAAAAAGGGTCGCTATCTTCAGCATCTGCCGACGGCAGTAAACCACGCCATCAGCGCAATGGAACGATTAGGAATGAACAAACTTGTAGAAATCATCACACTTTATATAAAGGAATAAAATCCTGTTTAATCTGTGTGAATCCGCGTCAAAATAAAATGAAAGCAATGCTTCTATGCGCTGGCTTCGGCGAGCGTATGCGCCCGATAACGAACCACATACCGAAGCCGCTCCTGCCTGTAGTTGACCGCCCCGCGGCGGAGTATCTGCTTGACTCTCTGCAGCGCGCCGGCGTTTCGGATGTGATAATCAACCTCCATCACCTCGGCGGCGTCATCAAGAAACATTTCGGGAATAAATACGAAGACATCAATATATCATATTCGGAAGAGCCTGAGATTTTAGGACCTGTGGGCGCGATAAAAAAAGCAGAATGGTTTTTCGGTGATGAGCCGTTTATCGTGGTGAACGGCGACATCTGGATAGACCTTGATTTCGGGGATGTGATCAAATTCCACACGCAGACTGGTTGCGTATTGACAATGGTGGTTGCGCGGCGCGGGGACAGGCGGGAACTTTATTCCATCGGATACGATGATGACGGGCGCGTGCGTCAAGTGTGGGGCGAACCTAAAAGCGAGCAGGAAAAATTACATCTCGGCATCAACGCCGGCGTCTATGTTTATGAGCCGCGCTTGCTTAAAGAATATGTGCCGAGCGGTGTCTTTACCGAACTTGTTTCAGGGCTATTGATGCGCCTGTTTGAGGCGGGCGAAAAGATAGGGGCGTATTCATACGGCGGCTGGTGGGATGACATCGGCACGCCGTCCGCATACCTGCAACTCCACCGCGATATTCTGCTCGGAAAAACTCCGCTGCCGATGCAGGCGGGAGTGAGATGGGAAAAGGGCAATCTGCATAACGGCAGCGCTGTGATCAGCCCGTCGGCGCGAGTGGTCTCTCCGTGTTATATAGGACATGACTGCGTAATTGAAGAAGGTGCCGAAATTGGTCCGTTCGTAGTGCTCGGCGGGGGAAGCATTGTCGGCGCCGGCTCGCATCTGGAGGATGTCGTTGTTATCGGAGGGGCGAAAGTGCCTTCGGGGACATCCTCCCGACATGAAATTTTTATCCACGAATTACACTAATTTTCACGAATCAATTAGTGTAAATTCGTGTAATTAGTGGATCATCTTTTTTGTTATTTGGTCTTTGAAATTCGTTGAGATGTTGTTATGATCATATACTGAAGAGGTGATGCGTAGAAAATGATGGCAGATGATAACGGAGATCAATTAAGCGAAAAAGATGACGGTAATGCTGCGTCCGCGGACGCCGTAGTTGAGGCTGAAAGCAGGGCAGGCGGCGCGTCCGTCAAGCGAAGGGTCGTATCCGAAGCGGTTGAGTGGGCGAAATCAATACTGATAGCATTCGTTCTTGCGCTGATACTGAAAGCGACGGTAGTGCAGGCGTATGTGATACCGACGCCGTCAATGGTGCCGACGGTGCTGCCGGGTGACCGCATTTTCGGTCTGCGTTTCATCTACTGGTTCAGGGAGCCGCAGACAGGCGACATCGTCGCCTTCAAGCCGCCGCCAGCGGCGACAACGGAGCGCAGGTCGCCCTCGTTTCTGAAACGCGTAATCGCAACCGAAGGCGATGTCATTGCTGTTCATGACCGGAAAGTATATCTTAACGGCAAGCTGCTCGTTGAGCCGTATATAGCCGAGCCGCCTGATTACGATCTGCCCGCCACTGCGGTGCCGAAAGGCATGCTGTTTGTGCTGGGCGACAACCGCAACAACAGTTTTGACAGCCACAGGTGGCGTTTTCTGCCGAGGAAAAATGTGCAGGCGAAGGCGGTGGTCAGGTTCTGGCCCCTGCAACGAATCGGATTAGTGCGGTAATGTTAAATCAGTCGCCCTCGGCGAATTTAAACAGACGGGATTAACAAGATTTCTTGTATTGTGTTTTTGTGTTTTGCGTCTGGGGCGCAGTCTCGCACCTGAACGGAAAAGATTCAAAAACGATTTTACAATTCAATATTTTCAATTTACAATTTCCAGTTGCGTGATTGAGTATAACACTGTTAGTATAGAACCGTATAAGTAAGGGGTGATACCTGTGTTCAAAGGCAGTATAGTTGCGCTTGTTACGCCGTTCCGCAGCGGCAAGGTTGATGAAGGTGCGCTGCGAAAACTCGTGGAGTTTCACATTAAAAACGGCACGGACGCAATCTCGCCCTGC
>JBFMBQ010000430.1:0-6872 GCA_040755115.1 bacterium | reverse complement strand
AAGTAGGGGCACGGCATGCCGTGCCCCTACATCTGTGTATATCCGTGTTCATCCGTGGTTCTAATTTAAACAGCCGGCGATCGGATTCGAACCGATGACCTGCTCATTACGAGTGAGCTGCTCTACCCCTGAGCCACGCCGGCATCTGTCATACTTCAGACCTCTTATTAAATTTTAAAAATAATTGACCTGCCGTCAACTGTTGCTATTACCACTCAATCCGAAAAGGTGTTGTTGAACGGTTGCGCGGCTCGAATCGTCAATCGTTGATCGTTAATCGGCTGAAGAAAAAACCGATAACCGTAAGCCGAACAACGATTCAAGCAGCGCAACCGCAACCGAATAACTGAAAAGTATGTTTCTTCAGCATATTCTGAAGTCCTGAATTTAATTTGCACAAGTCAACATGCTTATTTTATAGTTTTGACTTTTTTCTGCTGGGGGGTTACAATTTTTGAGTTGTTGTTACTGGAGGAAGGTTAAATGAATGACAGAGGAAAAAATTCAGATGAAGATTTCGGCACACCGCTGAGCGCCGGGATGAGCATGCCGTTCAGTCTTGAAGTAGGCGACATCGTGCTCGGACGCGTCTCAAAGATTGACGATGAATTCGTTTATGTGAGCACAGGCTTCAAGACTGAGGGAAGCATTCCGCGTGATGAATTCCTGACGGGTTATCAGAAAGAATTCAACTTGAAACTGGACGACGAAGTTGAAGTGATGGTAACGCGGATAGAGGACGAAGAGGTATTTCTCTCGCACAAGATGGTCATGGAGCAGCGCCGCTGGAACGAATTGATTAAAAGCAACGCCGACCAGACCCCGATATACGGTCTTGTTGAAAAGAATGTAAAAGGCGGCTACAGGGTTAACATTGGCGTTGCGCAGCCCGCTTTCCTGCCAGGCTCGCATCTGGGATTATCCTCAACGGCTGATCCCGCCGCTATTGTGGGGAAAGAACTGAAATTTATCATCCTCTCGCTCAATCCTGAAAACGGAAACATCGTCTTATCGCACCGCGAATTTCTTAAAAAAGAAGCGAAGGATAAAGAACTTGAATTATTCAGTTCCCTCAACATCGGTGATGCAGTGGATGGAAAAGTAACGCGGTTGACGAACTTCGGGGCATTTGTTGACATCGGGGGTGTTGAGGGACTGCTGCATATATCGGAGATTTCATGGACAAGGCTAAATCACCCATCCGAACTCCTGACCTGCGGACAGATGCTGCGGGTAAAAATAGTGGATGTTGATATAGAAAACAAAAAGGTCTCATTGAGCCTCAAGCAGACAGAAGACGACCCATGGAAAAGCATTCATCAATTTCTGCGTCCGAGCCAGGCTGTGGAAGGAACGGTATCATCAGTAGCAAAATTCGGTGTCTTTGTGCGCATTATGAACCGCTATGAAGGGCTTGTGCACATCTCGGAACTCGGCGATCAGAAATGTGATGCGGAGAATTTTCCGACCGGGCGAAAATTGAAAGTCAAGATATTGAACATTGACAGGAACAACCGTAAACTTTCACTCGGTCTGTCAGCAGACAGTCAACTGCCTTTAGAAATGGAAAAATACATTGACGACGGCAAATCCTCCACCACGATAGGCGACATGATCAACGGCGCGCTGGATGATAATAATCACTGACCTGGCATAGATAAAACAAAAAGGCTTTCAGACATCACTCTACTGACTTCAGATTGAGGTTAAGGCGATGGGAGACGGTAAACGGAAGATGGGAGACGATTAAAAATCATCTTACATCTACCGTCTACCATCTTACCCGTTTACGAACTGCGTATTTTGTACCCCTGCTTTCGCGGACATGCTTTGCACAGAAGTTGTGTGATAATATAGTATTAGATTATGAGAATCGGCCTTACCGGCACAATTGCGAGCGGTAAATCGTTTGTTGCATCAATACTTGAAGAACTCGGCGCAGTAGTGATTGACACGGATAACATCGCACGCATCGTGGTGGAACCGGATACCGACGGATGGAAAGTGATCGTTGAACGCTGGGGAAAAGATATACTCCTGCCGGACGGAACTGTTGACAGAAAGAAACTCGCCGAGATCGTTTTCACAGACAGCGCCGAGCGCAAGACGCTGAACGCCATCCTCCACCCGCTTATCCTGAAACAGACGCTTGAGGAAATACGAAAATCGCCGCCCGACGCAAATATAGTGCTTTTAGTGCCGCTGCTGTTTGAAACGGGCTTTGAACGCTTTGTTGACTCTGTGTGGACGGTTACCGCACCGGAAAACACTATCGTTCAGAGGCTGATTGAGCGGGACGCAATAACAGAGGAGCAGGCGCGCGCGAGGATCAGCGCGCAGATGCCGGACAAGGAAAAAACAAGGCAAGCCGATGTCGTGATTGATAACGGCGGCACGCGCGAGCAAACGCGTCGGCAAGTCATAGCCATCTGGAGGAATGTTGCGAAATCTTAGCATCTCTCTCCTGATCGCGCTGTTCTTATGCATCAATGTATGGACGCTGAGCACACATGCACTGCCGTGGACGCTTACTACGCTGTATCTTACCTCGCCGCTGATCATACTTGCTATGCTCCTTCGCGCGCGCTGGGAAGCGCATTTTAAACCCGATCCAACCGCAATTCCGACTTCGCTCTTTCCTCACTTTGTCAGTTTCATACTGTGCGCATCGCTCGCAGCATTGATTTATTTCAAAACGAGACATACCATCGGTTTCATCAACGAAATGGGGTTCGGAGAGGAATGGACAGCGGGTGGCAGTTTCATCATTATGATTCTGTCCTTCGGAATACTTTCAGCCTCTATCGTGATCTGGAGTTCAACAACCTTCAACCGCCTGCCCGCAGGTGAAATTCGCCTTTACTACATCGCACCGAAAATATTTGCCGCGCACAGCAGCGAACTCGCCAGACTGATCGTTTATCTTTATGCGATTTGCTACTTCTGGACGCTCGGCTTCGCTGTAACGGCATACTTCTTCAAAAATTATTCACCCGAGATACTTTTCCCCCTCGCTGCACGCGGCACAATTGCGACGGCGTTCTCCATAGTCGGTTCACTGCTTCAACTTCCATACATCATCTTTATTGCAATCGCTTTCGGGGGTTATTACTATATACTCTACAATATGATCGGGGCTGTCCCTGCTGTGGTTTTCCTTCTCACCGCACTCGGCTCGGCTGGTGTTTATTTGCTTGTTGAAACAAGACTCAACGCATATCTGCGAAAATCTGCGTAATCTCTGTATTATGTCAAACTCAAAACTCACAACACGCAACTCGCAACTAATTTCCTGGGGCAGCGAGGTTTTAAAAAAGGAAATCGGTGCACTACAAAAGGCTTGCGCTGCGCTCGGGAAAGATTTTGAAAATGCAGTAAAGGCGATAAAAAGTTGCCGCGGCAAAGTGGTGATAACAGGACTCGGAAAATCGGGGCACATCGGGCGCAAGGCTGCCGCCACTTTCAGCAGTCTCGGCATCCCTGCGGTGCTCCTTCACTCGGCGGAAGCGCTCCACGGCGATATCGGCATCGTGCAGAAAGGCGATGTGATGGTCGCCATCTCGCACAGCGGCAAGGCACTTGAAATTCTTCAAATCATAGATGCAACTAAAAAACTGAAAGTCCCTGTGATCGCAATAACAGGCAATCCAGTTTCACCCCTCGCATCCTGCTCCACAATTGTTCTCAACACAGGCGTAACATCGGAGGCAGACCACCTGAATCTCGCTCCCACAGCGAGCAGCACCGTAACGCTCACCCTGCTTGATGCGCTCGCGGTCGCCGTCGCCCGCTCGCGCGGCTTCACGACAGCGGATTTCGCAAAACTCCATCCAGCCGGCGCCCTCGGCAAAAAAGCACGGAAAAAGGGCGGAGAATAAGCAAAACTGATAATGACAAAACACCTCAGCGGAATTGTCGGACCGCTTATCGGACTCCTCGTTATATGCCTCGCGCTGACAATCCTGTCCGAAAACTTTTTGACATTCAGCAACATATCAAATGTAGTCAAGCAGGTATCCGTCAACGCCATTTTAGCCTCCGGCGCAACGCTTGTGATACTTTCCGGCGGCATAGACCTCTCTGTCGGCTCGCTCCTTGCGCTGGCGGGAGCGGTAGCGGCATTTGTGCTTCTTAAAGCCGGCATCCCGGCGGGCATCGCGGCAGGGCTGCTCATCGGCATCACCGCCGGCGTGTTCAACGGACTGATCATCGCCTACGGTCGCGTCGCGCCTTTCATCGTTACGCTCGGGACGATGACCATTCTGCGCAGTCTCACGCTCGTATTCACGGGCGGCAAGCCTATCTCCAATTATCCTGATTCATTCCTTAAAATCGGCGAGGGCGAACTTCTTCACCTCCCTGTGCCGGTTCTCATCGCAATCGGCGTCCTCGTTCTGTGCCATGTGCTGCTGCGCACGACGCGCTTCGGGCGCTACATCTACGCAATCGGCGGCAACGAGGAGGCAGCGCGCCTCTCCGGCATCAATGTGCGCTTCCAGAAAATGATGGTTTATATGACGGCTGGGCTTCTTGCCTCTGTCGGCGCAATCGTTTTCATCGCACGGCTTGACTCGGCGCAGCCGCAGGCAGGCATCGGTTTTGAACTTGACGCAATCGCTGCCGTCGTCATAGGCGGCACATCACTGTCAGGCGGTCAGGGCGGCATACCCGGAACCGTGCTCGGCGCGCTCATCATGGGCGTCCTGCGCAACGGGTTGAATCTGCTTGAAGTGTCCGCATTCTGGCAGCAGGCATTCATCGGCGCAGTCATCATCGCCGCCGTCCTCGCCGACCAGTTGCGCAAACGAGGCAGATGACAAATATGACAAGATTGATTTTGACATTAATAGTTAAAAAAAATAAAATAAACAAAAGTTTATATTGTGCAGTTAATGTCAATTTGATAGAGCGGAATTAAATGCCACGGATAGCAAATTCAAAATTGTCTGCGATGAAATTGCCAGAATCAAGATCATCCATAACATACACTAAGCCTGCATCTGATATTTTTCGTCTCAAAGAACAATTGCGATTATATGGGGTATCGGCAGATGATAAAACATGGGAACAAGAGATATATCATCGTGACTGGGATTTTGCGGACGCAGATACAAAAATTGAGACACACTGTTTTCATTCTTACCCCGCAATGATGATCCCCCAGATTGCCAGGGAATTAATAAATATGTATGGGAAGAAGGGAAAAGTGCTTTTAGACCCATTTTGTGGGTCTGGAACCGCTTTAGTTGAGGCACGAATTGCAGGTCTAAATAGTTGGGGAATTGATGTAAACCCTCTAGCGATATTTCTATCCAAAGTAAAGACAACCCCTTTGAACCCAATGTTGCTTAAAAAACATGCCCTCTCCCTATGGGAGAAGTATGAGGAGGATACTTATGCAATAGATACAGGCAAAGACTATTTTGAACCCCCATCTTTTTTTAATATTGACTATTGGTTCAGCACCAAAGTGAGCAAAAAGTTAATCGCTTTAAGGAACAGGATAGAATCTATAAAGGATCCAAATATAAGAGATTTTTTCTTTGTTTCGTTTTCTGAAACTGTAAGGGAGGTGTCAAATACAAGAAATGACGAGTTTAAGTTATACCGGATCCCTGACATTCAATTAAACAATTTTAATCCTGAAGTTTTCAGAATTTTCTTTGAAAAAGTTTATAGGAACATTCATGGCATGAGTTCATTTTTTCATAAATGCAATAACAAAGTTTGGTGTAAAGTGATAGATGATGATATGAGGTTGAAAACAAAAATACCAGAGGGTTCAATTCAGGTAATTGTTACTTCACCTCCTTATGGGGATTCCAGAACAACTGTCGCTTACGGTCAATTTTCAAGACTCTCACTTCAATGGATGGGTTTTGATTGGGAAATGATAAAGAAAATAGATACCGTTTCTCTTGGCGGCAAGGCTATTCCCATTAACGCTGATTGTTTTGATTCTAAGATTTTGAAAAGAATTATTTATGGGATTGAGAGAGAAGACCCAAAGAGGGCAAAAGATGTTTATTCTTTCTATAGTGATATGTATAAATGTTTTGAGGAAATAAAAAGAGTTTGTGAAAAGGGGGCTTTTGTTTGTATGGTTGTTGGCAATAGGACAGTAAAAGGAATTCAGATACCAACCGATAGGATATTTGTTGATTTTGGTGAAAGCAAAGGGTTTAATCATCTAAAAACAATGACTCGTAATATCCCTAATAAGAGAATGCCCTATAAAAACTCCCCAACAAACATTAAGGGCGAACTTGGAAACACCATGAATAAAGAACATATCATTATTCTCCAGAAAAGATAAATTAAACTTATGAAAACTTCTTGGCGATGAATATACTCTCAATTGGCAATGAACTGATCAATGTATTAAAAGCGAAATCTCTGAATTTAAAGAGTTTTTTTAAGGTTACGAAACTTTAACTACGGATGTAATTGACAATCAATCTATAGAACCAGATTTTAAACACTTATTTGATTTTCTTGAAACCATGACTGAATATTTTGAACTAATAGAAAAATTAAAAAGAATTAGTAATATGGGATATGTGAAAACCCGTCGTGCGGGTAATACAGGTATTGGGAAAACTCTTGAAGACCTACTGGGAATAGATGAAAATAATATTCCCGGACCAAACGCTGGAATGATTGAACTAAAATCCGCAAGAAAAAGCAAATCAAGCATGCTTACATTATTTACAAAATCACCACTGCCTCGTGGTGCGAACTCTGCTTTGCTTCATAATTTTGGCTATGAATCTGCAAAGAAAAACAATACAAAAGAGATACATGTTACAGTGAATGCAAGAGGATTTAATCAAATAAAAGGAAAACCCGGATTTAAAATAACGATAGAGAAG
>JBFMBQ010000429.1:0-4945 GCA_040755115.1 bacterium | reverse complement strand
AGCGACATCTACAAGTATCTTCATCACATTTTCCGTGATACCATCCATCAATGGCATCAAGGCTAAACACATTATGAGCACCTCTTTTAATTATGTCAAGTGATGTAAGAAAAAAATAAACTTCCGCCCTCATACAAAAAATTATTCTCAAACCGCCTTGTTTAGTGCGTTGGTGCAGTAGTGCGGGTGGGATGTGTGGGGGTTAAATGCCGAAAACTGTAAGATGTATGACTATTAGAGCGATGCAACTGAATGGCGAGAATATGAAACTCACCCTCATGGTGAATAATTTACTTGTGTAGTCTACCTGTCATTTTTTTGTTAAAGACGCATCCATATATGAATAATGCAGGATTATATATCAATTTTAAGGCACATCAGTTCACAATACTTTGTAAAATTTAAAATTAAGGTTTATTTATTTTTCTAAACATTACGATAGGAGCCAACCTTATAGCATTTGATGGAAAAACCATTTGGCTAAATGCTTGTGCTACTGCACCTCCCATTTCTAAAAAAGGAGATTCTTGAATTTTTGCTTTGTCATCGCCGATTTCCTTGATGCCGATAACGCATACATTAGAAAGCCCATTGCTCCCATGCTTAAAATAAAAACTGGAAATAGGTTCTGCAAGGTTTTCTTCCTTAACCGTTCCTATTATATTTATTTTAGATGCGGTTTGAAAAAGAAATGCTGGAAGGAAAGGAACTTTAGGCAACAAGTTTTTAAAACTGTTAATAAATTTCCCAATTTCTTTTTGTTGGCTTTTGCTTTCATATCCGAACTCTTTGGGGATAAATTGTTGTAAAGCATGAAAACTTTCCAGACCGGCCGCAATAATGGCTTTGTCAATTAAAAAAAGAGTGCCATTTTCAATTACAATCTGTCCATTTTGAGCTTCTGTTATATCGTTATTAATAAATCCATTTTGTTTGAGAAATGCGAGAGTTTCAATAATCAAAAAATCGTGGGGATCAATAATTTTTTTTGCCTCATCAAACATGGAGTATGTCTTTTTTATTTGTCCCTTTAAAATTTCAATACTGCCTCCCACTTCTCTTTCGGACGTTTCAGAAGTTGATTCGGAACTTTCATATGATGTAATAGAACCCCCAAAAACTTGGGCATAATAAGACGAAATTCTTGAAATATCTTTATAAATAAAATCAGATATATTCTCCATCAGTTTTCCTTATGCCCCTCGATATTTTATCCCTCTTTTTATTCCATTTTCTCATAAAATCAGAATGCTCTTGATTTAGTTCAGATGCCAACTTAATGATTATTTTTGAAGTCTTAGAAATAGCGGATTTAAGTTCTTTTATCGTCTTTTCATCAAATTCTACAACTTCACTTTTTTTCATGGGTTTACCTTTCATTTTTACTACTTTCTATATATAGAATATACATTTTAATAACTAAGTCAACAATTTAACCTAACTTGTGTGCTCTATGCGTTTATTAAATCATGATCCACAAAAAATTGTCAATACCTGGAGGGCAACGATATACACCGCATATTTATATTCTGCTCCCGCTGCCACTCCCGGATCACGCAGATCGCAGTAAATGCCCTGCAGAGGCTTCCTTTTCCGAGCGAAGTCTCGGAAGAGGCATAGCGTCTTAATACTGAACTTCTGTGAAAAAGGGTAAGAAACTCATTAAACACAGATACACAGAGAACACGGAGTTACTTAACCTGTTTAATCCTGTAAATCCTGTCAAATATTAATCTTTAAACTTATAAACCCCCTCACAAACAACCGCATACACACATTCCCTGCACCGCTCAATGCGCACCCTGCCGCCGCTCAAATAATCTGCGAGATTCACTTTCTGCCCCGATACGAAGATCATATTTCGCTCGCCCTTGTAAATATCGCTCACGAGGAAGTCCTCGTAGTCAGGGAGATAACACAGCGGCAGGTTCACCACGCTTATCTTCATTCTGTCGCGGTAAGAATCAATCACCGAGCGCAGAACGGGAATGACATCGTTCGGGTCAGGCACAATGTCCGCAGTAGCGCTCCCGAATGGAGTGATGAACTGCACATTGAGTTTGCGTATTCCGAGACTGTAAACTAAATCGGCAAAGGATGGCAGGTGCGCGTAATTTACCTTTGTGAGAGTCGTGTTCACAGCGAGGTCAATTCGCGGCGGGCAGAGGCGCACAGCATTGCGTATGCCCTGCGTTGTTTCAGCGAAACTGCCCGCCTCGCGCGTGAGAACCTCGTGTATTCCAGGTGTATGTCCGTGCAGAGAGATGAGAAGGTCTGTGATGCCGCTGAGAACGATGCGCGCGGCGAAATTGCGGTCAGCAAGCCGTCTGCCGTTCGTGGTGATCGTTATCCGCTCAAATCCAAGATAGTTCGCATACTCTATGATGTCAAATATATCAGGATGGATTGTCGGCTCGCCGCCGTCAAAATCAATCAGTATCACACCGCGCTCACGCGCCTCATCAAGGAAACCGATGATCTTTTCGGTGTCCATATTTTCCTTCGCCCTGTCGCCTACGGCGCAGAAGACGCACTGATTTGAACATTTATAGGTAACATTGATAATGACTTTCCGCGTCTCGGCGATCTCCGTTTTCAGGTTGAGCGCATGTTTCAGCCGCTTGAGGTCTTCGGGCGTGAAAGTGTCTGTGCGCACGATCGGCTGGTGTGAGAAACACAGCGAAAAATCTTCAAGTTGCTCATTATCAATATATTTTTTTTCTGCGCACAGTTTATACAGCGGCGACCCCGGCAGCGGTGTTGCGAACTGAACAGACGGCAGCGCATCATATTCGTTGTGCATCCGGTATGCGTGGTTAATTGTCTCGTGCATTTCGCTTATCCGTTCGCCTGGGAAACCGATGATGTAGTGTATCAGCAGTTTGAATTTTTCCTCTGCGCAGATTTTTGCGGCGGCGTCAATATCCGCAATGTTTAGTTTCTTTTTAACGATCTCATTAAGGACGCGCTGGCTGCCGCTTTCTGCGCTTATGGAAACCGTGTCTATCCGTCCGCGCATCAGTTCAAGGTGTTCACGCCGCAGTTTGTCGGCGCGGAAGCCGTTTGGGAAATCGTAGTGCAGGTCAAGTCGGTTCAACAATTTCAGGAGGTCTGTGAAGCGTTGAGTATTGATATTTACGAGACCGTCAAGAAAGACGATTTTTTCAACTGAGAACTGTTTTTTCAGCCAGTTGAAATATCGCTCCAGATATTCAAGGGAATGGATACGGTATAATTTTTTTTCGCCGTCTGAGGCTCCGGGATTTTTCGTGCAGAAAATGCAGTCAAAGACGCAGCCGCGGCTGGTCACTGCGGGCAGGGTTGCCCCGCTGAGTGAAAAAAGAAGCGGGCGCGACAATTGCTCCGCCATCCGCTTGAGAAAGGCTGCATAGCGATCAACATCTATCAGATGCCACGCCGCAAACGGCAGCGCATCAAGTTCAATATCACTTGCCCTGCCATAAACAACTTTCCCCGTCTCCCATCTCCCGTCTCCCATCTCCCCATTTTTAAGAATTCGCTCCACAAGTTCAGGCAGGACTTTTTCAGTTTCATAGCGAAGAATAAAATCTACAGACGGATAATACTCAAAAATCTTCTCCGGCGAATAATCTATATAATGCATGCCGCTGAAATAACCATCGGCGAGGAAGATGGGGACATCGGGATGAGTTTCCCTGATGCCTGCGAGTATTTCAGAAAAAAATGGATTTTTTCGGTGCGGATGAAGAAACGGGGAGAAACCGACAACAATAACACGTGGCTCAAAATCACCGACTAATGCAAGAAACTCCTGCACGGGAAGCCCCATCACGAGGTGATCCTCATCCACCATCGTTACTCCGCTTGCTTCCTGTGCGAAGGCATCCAGCACAGCCGTTTTCCAGCCCTTCTGCTCCAGCACCGCCGCATTGTGCATCACTCCGAGATTGGCAAAATAAGGATAATCAATGAAAAAACGATGTAATAATAAAGGGAGATTCAGATATAATACATCAACACTAATCCTGTTCATCTTGTTAATCTTGTCAATTTAAAATTATCCTACTTGGAACATAAAACAATCCATTGATTGCAGCCGCGAGGTTGAACGGGATGAATCTCCCGCACCGTGAACCCCGCCGACTTCAGTGCCTTCGCCGCTTGCTCTGCGCCGTAAGTGTGATAATGCTGCATTGAATCCGCAGTGGCTGCCACAGGCGTATAGCCCTCCGGACGCACCACCGCAAACACTGAATTATCAACGACAAGCAGACTGCCTCCCTCCGCAAGAAGCCTGTGAATATTCCTTAGCGCCCTGCGCAAATCCGTGTAATGATTGAAACTGCGCAGAACGAGTATATGATCAAACGCACCCGTCCCCGTATCCCCTTCAAATTCCTCAATCCCACTCCGCAATATTTTCATTCCCGTCTGCGTAATATCCTCTTCAGGGTTAGGCTCAATACCTGTATATTGAATCCTCCCTTCACGCAGAAGTTCAAGAAAAGTATCCCTGTATCTAATCGTGCCGCATCCGACATCAAGCACGCTGCCGCTCAAACCATGAATATGCGCCTCCACTATCCCCTCTGATTCTGCAAATATATCCCCCGCCTGTTTCTGGAACACACCGGGACATTCGTCCCTGTGCGCGCAGGCATCACAGTCCTCCCACAAGGTCAATTTTACAAGGTCATGCTTGAAATCAATATCGGCATCTTTGCCCGCAGGTTCAAAATACACTTGCCCTTCATCATACTTTATCGTCATTATCTCTTCGTCAGTGAAATCGCCCGTATCTGTTGTGCAGAGCAATATCCTGGCGTCCATCTCGGCAAGGAGCGAGCGAGCAACATTCAGCGACTTTAATCCCTTACCGCCCCTGCATAACAGTTCCTGCGGTGAAATCGTTTTAACAGGCAGAAAATTGAATGAATTTGAACGAGTTTTAAGTATTGGGCTT
>JBFMBQ010000428.1:0-2528 GCA_040755115.1 bacterium | reverse complement strand
CGGTGATGTTCATATAATAAAGTTGAAAGAGATCGAGATGTTGCAATATTCGTTTTCAACAAGATTAAGCGGTGCTGCAACGCTTGTTATCTCACCGGGCAGAAGCGATCTGCCAGAGACGCTTTTCGTGCGGTTTGAGAACGAGACCGGCGCAGGTCTGCACCCGCGCGACAGAACACTCCCATTCACGCCTGTGCTTTCAGGGGCGATCTTAGGGTCGCATGGATACGGCTCACACCTGATTGAAATCAGAATAGACAGACCGCTGCCGCAGGGAATAATAACACTCCTTGAACAGCACGAGGGCGTAGTAGTGTTCGAGATTAAAATGGGACAGAACCAGATTGTCAGGTCGCTGTTGTCCCGTCTTAAGAAACGCCCACCGCTGACCGCCGCTTACGGTGTGCTTGTGAATAATTACGCTGAAGCCATCCTGAAAGAAGGGGTTGTGGATTACTGTGCGATGGGCGAGGGCGAGGAGGTTATTCCACAATTAGTTGCATGGATGCTGCAAGGGAGAAAAGGACCTGCGCCGTCAGGCTTGAAATTTATGACCAACGGCACGATCTTTTCCACAGGGACTGTTCCAGCCGCCTCAACGGATGACATGCCCTTCATACCGCTGTCGGTGCTGAAGAGCAACAGATATTACAAGAATTCTTTTCCCGTTTATATTGGACGCCCGTTGCGCTGGGGCTTCGTCCTCGCAAACAGAGGGTGTATGTTCAATTGCAACTTCTGCACAGCGATGACGCGGCAGTCAATCCTGAAGGATTACCGTCTGTGCAATCCGCGGCGTTTATACGACGAGATGAAATATCAAGTAGAGGAAGGCGGGCGTAACATTATCTCCATTGAGGGCGACCTTTTTACGGGCAGCCGTCAATGGACGCAGCAGATGTGCGACCTGTTGATCTCTGAAGGATGGAAGCATCCGTGGATTGCCGAGACGCGGTTTGATTGTCTTGACGAAGAACTCCTTCACATCTTGAAGCGTGCGGGGTGTGTCGGTCTTTCCTGCGGATTGGAATCGGGCAGCGACAAGGTGCTTAAGAATCTGAATAAACGGGAAACGGTCGCCAAGATCCGACAAATTGGCGCGCTTATCAAAAAACTTGGTTTTGCAGCTCGCTGCACTGCTATGGTTGGCGCGCCGGGTGAAACACGCGATGATTTTGAAGAGACTGTCGCGCTCATTAAAGAATTAAATCCGCTGACAGCGCAGATGACTTTCTGCACACCTTACCCTGATACTGTAATTGCACAGCACACAGTTGCAAACCCGGAAATGATGCGGTTTGAAGCCGTCTCGCTGAATCTGTGCGAAATACCGGCGCAGGAACTCCAGCGGCTGCGCATGTCGTTCTACAGAAGGTTTTATATGTCAGGGAATTACCTTAAAGCACACGCGGGCAACTGGCTTGGTTATAGCCTGATGAATCCAGTGAGGGCGTTCAATCTGATAGGTCTGTTTGCTCTTTTTATGATGCGGCAGATAAAAGTTGCTGTCAGCAGGATTTTTCATAACTAAAAGACATTTATCTTAACAGTCAAATCTTGTGCAAAATGGCAAAGAAATTTATTAACCACAGAGACGCAGAGAGCACAGAGGGAAACACAGAGAAAATTTTTGCGCCTTCGGCGCAAAAAAGATTTCTTTCTCCGTGTCTCCGTGCCTCTGTGGTTTAATTTTTTATTCTTTTTAGTTCTGGCTATACCAGGTCAGGGGTGAGAGCGCGGGTCAACGAATCGGACCCAGAATTCACCGAACGCCGTACGCATAAGTTGCAGTTTAGAGTTCAGTGGATGCGATGGGCGACGAAGAAGAATGCAATCTGCGCAGCCTGTTGTTGAGCAAATATGGTTTCTATTCCTGGTAAGCAGTGATTGCCTTAAAGCCGAAATCGTTTTCCCTGTCCATAATTCTTTCAAGGGTGTTTCGTTCAGGTGTCCTATCTTGTTTTTCGCATTGAAGTCCTCGCAGCATGGGAGGACTATGCCGTCCCAGTCAACGCACAGCATAAGCCATGGATACAGGCATTGATGAGTTTTAGGTTTTGCAGCGGGGAGATTCAGGGTTCGTTCCGGGCTGCCGAGAGAACCGGACCAGTTATTAACCTGTAACCATACTACCTGATCGGCGCCGAGTTTGCGGAAATGCTTTGAATGGGCATCCCGTTGTCCTTCAAGTCCCAAAATGGACAGACCGCGCACAATCACAAAGGGGCGTTTTCTTCTGAGTTCTTTACGGATTTTCAGGAAATTCAGCAAATTTTTCGTTACTACATCAGCGTTGGCGCCTGCGTGGAGGCGCTCGTAATCAGCCACTGATGCGCCGTCCATAGAGAAAGTAATGCTGGCAGGTCCTGCCATAATGAGTTTTCGCGCCCTTTCAGGATTCAGCAGCACACCGTTCGTGAAGATCGCCACGCTTAATCCACTATTGCTTGCGAGTGCGACCATATCTTCAAACTGCGGATGGAGAGTCGGCTCTCCAAATAA
Organism: bacterium; assembly: GCA_040755115.1. Taxonomy (GTDB): domain Bacteria; phylum UBP15; class UBA6099; order UBA6099; family JBFMBQ01; genus JBFMBQ01. The sequence goes on along the minus strand of JBFMBQ010000428.1, from coordinate 26 downwards.
ACCTATCTCCAGATGCGTCAGCCATC
>JBFMBQ010000427.1:0-16036 GCA_040755115.1 bacterium | reverse complement strand
TATACACTTTTTAACGCCTTTCAGGGAAGGCACATCATACATCAGATTGAGCATAAGGGATTCCAGGATAGTGCGCAGACCGCGTGCGCCTGTTTTTCTTTCCATCGCCTTGTTTGCTATCGCAGTAAGGGCATCCTGTGTGAACTGGAGTTCCACGCTGTCGAGTGCAAGAAGTTTTTTGTATTGTTTTATGAGTGCATTTTTAGGCTCTATCAGTATCCGCACGAACGCCTCTTCGGTGAGCGGCTCAAGAGTTGCCACTACCGGCATGCGCCCGATGAATTCTGGTATCAGACCATATTTCAGGAGGTCGTCCGGGAGCACCATTCTCAGGGTTTCCCCGATACTTTTCGGCGCAACCTTGCGTTTTTCCGCTCTGAAGCCCATCGTCTGGAGTCCGATTCGGTTCTGGATGATGTCAACTATCCCTTCAAACGCGCCGCCGCAGATGAAAAGTATGTTCATAGTATCAATCTGGATGAAGTCCTGATTCGGGTGCTTTCGCCCCCCTTGTGGCGGCACATTAGCGACCGTGCCTTCAATGATCTTCAGGAGTGCCTGCTGGACGCCTTCGCCCGAGACATCGCGGGTGATTGACGGGTTGTCGGTTTTGCGGGCAATTTTGTCAATTTCATCAATATATACTATCCCGCGCGATGCGCGCTTGATGTCGTAATCAGCCGCCTGAATGAGCCGCAGGAGTATGTTCTCCACATCCTCGCCTACATAACCTGCCTCCGTCAACGAAGTGGCATCGGCAATGGCAAAGGGCACATTCAGCATCCGTGCGAGCGTCTGCGCCATCAATGTCTTGCCAGTGCCAGTCGGACCGATGAGCAGGATATTGCTCTTCTGTATCTCCACATCCTCAAGTGCGCTGCCAGCGTTGATGCGCTTGTAGTGGTTATATACCGCTACCGACAGCACCTTCTTGGCATGTTCCTGGCTAATCACATAGGAATTGAGGAAGTTGTGTATCTCGTTCGGTTTGGGCACATGTTGAAATTCCACTTCCGCTTCCGTGGGGCGATACAGTTCTTCCTCTACTATCTCGTTGCACAGGTCAATGCACTCCTCGCAGATGTAAACACCGGGACCTGCTACAAGTTTCTTCACCTGCTCCTGATTTTTTCCGCAGAAAGAGCACCGCAGTTTGGACTTATCGTCGGTGAACTTGAACATATTTCCTCCTGTGTTGTTAAATTTGAAAAGCCACGCTCACCTGTCTTCTTTTATCAGGATATGATCTATCAGTCCGTATTCTTTAGCCTCATCGGGGGACATGAAGAAATCCCTGTCCGTGTCGGTTGCGATCTTTTCCACCTTTTGCCCCGTATGCGTTGCAAGAATCTCATTTATACGGCTGCGGATTTTCATTATCTCCCGCGCATGGATGTCAATATCCACCGCCTGTCCCTGGAAGCCGCCCATCGGCTGATGTATCAGTATGCGCGAGTTCGGCAGTGCAAACCGTTTGCCGGGCGCGCCTGCCGACAGAAGCACCGCCCCCATGCTTGATGCTTGCCCCACGCAGATCGTGGATACATCGGGCTTCAAGACCTGCATTGCATCGTATATGGCAAGCCCGGCGGTTACCGTCCCGCCAGGGGTGTTTATATAAAGGTCTATGTCCTTGTTTGCGTCCTCCTTCTCAAGAAACAGCAACTGGGCAATAACTACATTCGCCATCTCTTCGCTTATCGCTGTGCCGATGAACACTATCCTGTCTTTGAGGAGCCTTGAGTAGATGTCATAAGAGCGTTCACCGCGGCTTGTCTGCTCTATTACAAAAGGGATCAAAGTCATTATTTTTCTCCTTCGCTTTGTTCTTCTATTGCTGCTGTCGCCGTATCATCTGCCACCTTGAATCTGACTTTTGAGCGGAGCAAATCTATCACTTTTCTTTCTTTCAGATTATACAGCAGGATGTCCTGAAGGTCTGTTTCTTTCAACATCTTGCGCAGTTCGTGGTTTGACAACCGCCTGATGGCTGCGTATTTCATAATCTCGTGTTTCAATTCCTCATCCGTTACAGTGAGCCTCTCATCGCTGTAAATCTTACCGATCAGAACCCCCATTTTCACCCTCCGCTCGGACTCTGCCCGCTGCTGCTGCCGCCACTGCTCTATACTGATCCCGCGGGTCTTTAAATAATCCTCAAGTGTGAGTCCCCGATCAATCAGATTCATCTCAATAGAATACTGATTTTTCTGCAAGTCACGCTCCACAAGTTTCGGCGGCAGTTTGATGACAAATTCCTCTTGCAGTTTCTGTTCAATGGCGCTGCGTATTTCCTGTTCCCTGAACCGCCCCTTGTAAGCGCGTATGTTTTTCTCTATATCACTCCGCAGCGCTTTTTCAGAATCATATCCATCTTTCTTTAAGAATTCTTCGGTCAATTCAGGCATTTCAAGTTCAAATATGCCGAGCAGATGGATGTCAACCTTTACCCTCTTTCCCGCAAGTTCCTGATTCTGATAATTCTCAGGATAAATCGCATCAAAGGTCTTCTCCTCATTCGTGTTCATTCCCACCACCTGCTGCTCTATATCGGGAAGGAGCATGTTTTCGCCGAGGATAATTCTTACATCATACTTTTCGTCCACAAGTTGTGCTGTCCCATCGTCAGCGACCACGAACAGTTTATATGCCATTTCCACTTCGTCTCCGGCTGCGCAGGGACGACTCTCCTGTGGAGTCTTTTTGGCAGACCTCCTGCGGAAACTTTCAACCGCTTCATCAACCTCTTCCTGCGTTACCTCAACCTTTTCATCAAGGTCAAGGACAATATTATTGTAATCGGGCAGGTTTATTTCAGGCAGGACATCCACCTGCGCCGTCAGAACGAGAGGCTTGCCTTCTTCAATTGCGGGAGCAGAATCAAAAACAGGCTGATCAACGGGGATTACCTTCACCTGTTTGAGGGCATCCTGATAGGCGCGCGGGACGAGTTCGTTAAGGGTCTCCGTGTAGAGATTATCCTTGCCCATTGACGCAATCAGCATATCACGAGGCACTTTTCCCTTGCGAAATCCTTTAACCTTCTGGTTTCCAGCCAGCCTGCGGAAGGTCTGTTCAAGCGCCCTCTCAACTTCTTCCGTAGGCACAGTGATGTCTATTGAGACCCTGTAATCATCAATCTTTGAAAGAACCGCTTCCACCATTTGTTCAACCTTCTTGCTTTCTCACATCCTATTTCTCAATTGTGAGATGTAAGATGTGAAAAGTGAGATGACTAATATTTTTATTTTAATTTCTAAATTTTGCTTTCTTTCGTCTTACATTTCACATCTCACTTCTTACTTTCAATATATCAAGCGGGAGACGGGACTTGGTCATGCGCTCGCTCGGCGTCGTGCCTCGCTCCGCCTGACCACGGTTTTTCACTATTTTTTCGGACAGCCTGCTCACCGTCTCGCAGGCGCTCGCAGACTTGTGCTCTTTCCCCATCGCACGCTCGCCCTGAAAAAATGCGCTCATTACGCCGTTCAAAACCTTTCAAGTCCCTTAAAATATTTCGCTTTTCCGAACACAAACAAGCGGGAGACGGGACTTGAACCCGCGACCCTCGCCTTGGCAAGGCGATGCTCTACCACTGAGCTACTCCCGCAACGCAAAAAGTAGCCAGTATATGGTAGCCAGTAGCCAGGGTAAATTCTCTGTAACCTGATATTGCTGGTTACTGGCTACTGGTTGCTGGCTACTAAATATTATGCACTTTGCACCTTGCACTTTTTGCACCAATCCTTAATTCCCCACTGGGTGAGGAGAGATTTGAACTCTCACGGGTTTTTCCCACCAGATCCTAAATCTGGCGCGTCTGCCGATTCCGCCACTCACCCACATCCTGCCCGATGGGTCGTACAGGGATCGAACCTGTGACCTTGGGATTAAGAGTCCCCTGCTCTACCAGCTGAGCTAACGACCCACAGGTTTGTGGGCTACGCATGAATCGGGCACTTGCCCTCATTTATATATTATCCTGAAAAAATGGCTTTTTTGTGCCCGATTTTTAAATTTCCCACCCCGATAACACAATGCGCCCAATTGATTTTTCTGACCCTTTTCCCTTTTCTTCTCTTCGTATTATGTTTATGCCCTGTCCCGCCATTCGTTATCTTTTTACCCTTTTGCCCCGCCACTCCGCCGCCCCAGCGTCTCATCACCCCGACACCTTCTTAATCCTTTTTCGCATTCAACAGGTCTCTGAGCGTCTTGCTCGGACGAAAAGCAGGCGCCCTTGAAGGTTCAACATCTATCTTCTCGCCTGTTCTGGGGTTAAGTCCCTTGCGCGCTCCTCTTTTTCTCACCTTGAATAACCCGAAACCACCTATGTTCACTTCCTCATCTCCCGCCAGACGCTCCTTTATCGTATCAAATACGCACTCCACCGCATCCATCGCCTGACGCTTCGTAAGATCCAGTTTCTCCGACACCACTTCAATCAGTTCCAACTTATTCACATCGGCACCTCCTCATTAATTATTATAACAACTTTGCCAATTTCAACCCCATGTTATCAAAATTGAGAATCAATTATATTAATCCCCACTGTCAAATACAATATTATAAATATAATTTTACATCTGGTTCCCGCAAACGCTCGTTTCCGCGAAAGCAGTGAACGCAAAGCATGCCCCCGCTGGTTTCTATCAGGTAAAGATGTAAAATGCGCAAAGACCTTAAATCAGATTGAAATGACTATTGATAATTTCAGATTTATCCTGTTCGTCCTGTGAATAACGCTACTTAATTGTTAATTCCCCCGTCATCTCCATGTGTCGGATAGAACACCATACCGTGCACATAAAGGGGAATGTGCCTCTTTTGTCCGCCTTGAACTCCACTACTGCGACCTCGCCAGCCTTTATTTCGTTCACCGCCACCTTGAAGGCTGGAAGCGCAAAACCATGGTTGACCGTTTCTATGTTGCGTATCAGCAACCTCACCTTTTCCCCGTAAGGGACGGTGATCTTTCTCGGATACCAGTTGCCGTTCGCAGGTTCCCTCGCAACAAGTTCAACGGTATAAAACTTGCTGCGCCTGTATTTTTCCACAACAATTACTCCGGTTATCGTAACTATCGTGGCAACTATTACGAGAATCACGGCGATTATTTCATTTCTTCTCATTCTGTTCGGTATTTGATTTTCCAGCATCTTCCACTCCCCATTTCTACCCAATGTATAACCACAAAAATACAATTGTCGTCAAAGTCAGGAAAATAAACATCGGAATCCACCCTCTTTTTGCCTCTGCCGGTGTGGCGAATGTCTGCTTTGACAGCCTGAAGCCGTAATAAATTGAAAATGCGTAATGTATTACGAGAGTTATCCCCTGCAAGTATCCCATAAGCCGCGTAAATACGGGCGTCCAGGGAAAATTCGCTGTGCCGAACAAATCCCATCCCCATGCAAACGGGTCGGACAGTATGTGCAGTATATAACTGCCGTTCGGAAGTATTATCCCGAAACTGAACGCTATCCAAACACCAAGCCCCAACGGGACAAGTGTGTAGGAAAAATTGATAAATATCTTTTTCAGCGATACATCCTTACTGCCGCTGAACACCTTTGATACATAAGAAAAAGCAAGAAATATTCCGGGAAAAGCAAGAAGGCTGAAGGTTGAATGGAGGACAATAAATGAGAGATACCCCTGCCAGGTGGTGGCTCTCACCATATCCTTGAGTACGCCCCATGGTCCCTGCATCGTCAGGAAAAACACGACCGCCACACCGAGCATAATGAACGACTTCCATGCTTCATCCATCCCCCGCGGCTTCTCTATCAGCAGGTCAGTCCCGGGCGGTCTGAGATTAAATGCCATATTGTCATGAGGACAACTCTTGAAGCACTCAAGGCACATACCGCAATATGTGTTCTTTGTGAAATTGTAAGGGACGACAAGCCAGGGGCAGCCATAGCCCTGCTCGTTGCCGACATAACAGGTCTTGGGAGAATGTGTCTTGCATATTTCGGGGTCTCTTCGTCTTATCTCGGTCATTGCAAACTGCGAATAAAGCCCCTGAAAGCCAGACACAGGGCATACATACAGACAAAAGATGCGTTTATCAAAGAAAAGCCCCATAAGATACGCAATCAGAATAATCGCTCCCAAAAGGACAAAAGTCGCAAGAGGCCTGACTGTGAAGAAACCCGAAAAGAAAGTTGTAACAAGAAAGCCGATATTCATTATCCACATATTTTTAAGCGACTTGGGCCATCTGAAATTGAGGCTGAATAATTTCCCCGTCCTCACTCCAAACAACATTTTCCTCTGCGACCAGTCGGAAAATATCGGGAACGGACACACCATGCACCATGTCCGCGAAAGAACAGGCACCAGAACAAACATCAACAGCACCCACCACAGTATCCAGACGATCATAATGCCGAAGTTGTAATTTCCAGCCGAATAGCCGCCGAAGAATCCAGCGAGCAGGATTACAGTGAAGATGAAAAGATTAATTATGATTCCGAGCAGCGGAAACCATCTTGACTTAAAAAGTGCCCTCACTGGTTTGAATTTTGTCAGTTCAAACCGTGCATCCATATCAATCAGTCCGAACAATTTCTCTTTTGCGGGATGAGTATTGTTCTTCTTATACATTTGAAAGAAGATGCCCGCCAGCCCCAGAGCAATTGTTAGAAATAAATAAGCGTAGAATCTACTGTTCGGATTAACCACGAGGTAACCGACCATATACGGATGGAACTCACCGCAGGTTACTGAACACCTGAAGGAGAATCTCCCCGTCTTGTTTGCGACGAAAGTGAGACTGCCGTCCTGCCCCGGATGCGCGGATGTCCTGATGTTGTATCCATCAAGGAAAAAACCGTGGTGCACATCCTCGCTTATCAGGCGTATGTGGACTGTATCACCCTTGCTGATTCTGATAAGATTGGGCGTGTATGAAAATTTCCTCGCCTTTACCTCAATCAGTCTTTCTTTAGCAAACAAAGTGTTCGTCAGAACAAAAGCATTACAGCAAAGAAAAATAAAAAAAGCGGTAATAGTTTTATTTTTCATCTTTTATCTCCATACATTATCCCTGAACTCTGAACCTTGAACCTTTTTTAACTATTCCATCTCCAGTTCAACCCAGTCCGAAATGGATTTTCTGCCGCCTCTGTCGCCATTTGAGCCGTTCCATACCGCAAACACGCAAAGCCGCTTACCCCCAGTCTTGAATGCCGCATCCGACTCTATATCGGCAGGCTCAATGGCGCGCTTAAATACAACCTGCCAAGCCCCCTTCTCAAAGAACCCTCTGCCCTCAACCCTCTGCGTCTCCTTCGGCGTTACCGTGCTGACCCTGATGGATATGAGGTCGTTAACCGCCGATACGGGCACTTCCTTTGACACAGGAAAAAGTTCTTTTTCTTCAAAGGGATAATAAAAATCGGAATAAGCCTTTGTAACTCTGGGTTTTTTCGCCCAGAATTCGTTGTCCTGACTGGCTTTCCAGTGCCATATATTCGCCCTGCCCAGAAAACCCATCATAATTGACTGCGGCGGCACCTTCTCGCCCAGCGGAAACATTATCGCACCGGCATCGGAGAACCTGTTCACTTCCACAACCTTGTCCTCAGTTGTGTCTTTCCATTTCATATAAAAATAAATGTTCTGTCTGTTATGGAAGGCTTTGACGGTTATCTGCGGCGGTGAACTCTTCCCCCAGGGTAATACCATTATCTGGTGCATAAGACCTATCTCAGTCGGCTCTATCACATCCCAGATTTCAGGCGAGAGTCCTGCGGTCAGATCAATATCCTTATCAACAAACGGCGCCTTCAGGACCGCCCTTTTCGTCTCCTCAACAACGACCTGTATGCCCTTCGGGCGGCTCAACTTATAATAAACAACCGCCCCAAAACACAGGACAAGAATAACGGCAAGTGAGATGACGATAATTTTTTTCATTTAATCCTCGCAAAGAATCTTTTTTCAGAGTTTAGAAGATCAAGCGTTTCGCGCGCCGTATGCGAATAAAAACTATTTCTCGTTTTTGACATCACGGCTTCGGCTATTTTCGTCGCCGCAGTGTAAAGGTGCTCGTCAAAGAATTTCCTCTGCGCATCAAGACATATAAAAGATTTTTCATCCGAATCCGCTCCAGCGATTTCATGCGCCGCTGAACTCTTGAGAACAAGATAGGACATAAATTCAAACTCACAGCAGATTAAGTCAGGTCGGCTGCATCTGGGTTCAACACCGAAGGCTTTGTAAAACCCGGAAATATCCGCAAGACAGTTCGCCCTCTGAAATTCGTTTTCTGCGATATACTCTGTCCCGTAAAGGCATATCCCGTCGGGATGAAAGAGGGTGTTATGGAGCACAATGAATTTTTCCCTCCGCGAAGAAAGCCCCGGGAAAAATTCAAAGAACCTGTCGTCCGGATAGGAAAAGGCAACTGACAGTGCGCTGTACCTTAACGCCCTCTCCATCTCATGTGACGCTGATCCTGTGCACATCTCTCCCATCATCGTATTCCTTCCTGATAATAAACGGTTCCTGCATCGGCACCCTGACAATCTCTTTCCCCTTGCCGTCATACCCCGTGCAGAACCCATCATTTATATTTCCTTCCACTTTGAACGAACTTATGATCTGATCCGTTGCGCCAAAAAGCATCAGAAGCCCCACGAGTTTTTTATTTTCATGAGACCTCTTATAAAGTTCAACCGCATTTTCCGCGCCAGGACCGAACATCTGCCGCGTGAATGGAGCAGGCAGATGCACCGGCGGGATGTAATACACATTAGGTTCAGTGCCAAACTGCGGATACAGCGGAAGCGCTATCTTCAGAATATGAACAAGATAATCAATAGGATTATCTTCACGGGGCTTATCCCACTTGCTGGCGAAACCGAACAATCTAATTCTGCCGATGCAATTTATCACGCACTGCGTCTGCTTGCCCTTCTCAACCGCCGGAAAGCAGGATATGCACTTCTCCGACTTGCCGGTGAACGCCCTGAAAAGGGATTTTTTGTATGGGCAGGCACGCACACATTCCTGATAGCCTCGGCACCTTTTCTGGTCAATCAGCACGATGCCGTCTCTTTTCCTCTTGTATATCGCTTTTCTCGGGCACGCCGCCAGGCACGCCGGGTAGGTGCAGTGATTGCATATCCTCTGCAAATAGAACATCCAACTTTGGTGCGGCACTTCAAATACCGCCTTCCCCGCTATCACCGCGCTTACTTCATCTTCTCCGATATTCGGATGCGCCCAGTCCTCTTCCTCAGGCATAAATCCTGTTATCTCCTCGCCATAAGGCGCATTCTCAAAGATCGTCTTGCCCGAATATTTGCTTTTGTCCCATTTCTGCTGCCCGAGTTTATCTAAAAGCCTCACATCCCATGCGAGCGGATAAAATCCCCACGGCTTGGTCTCCACATTGTTCCAGAACATATATTCCTGTCCCTTACCCGCCGTCCACGCATTCTTACAGGCGAGCGTGCAGGTTTGACAGGCGATGCACTTGTTCGTGTCAAACACCCACGCTGCCTGCCTTTTAGGGCGCACATCGGGATACTTGTAATCCATGTTTCTCTTTAAGTGCCAGTTGTAGACTTTTTGCAGCATGTTATGAAATCTCCCTTAAAATGTTTCTTCATCGCTAGTCTTGGAAAGGGCATGAAAACTTATTTCTTATCTATCTCCTTGCGCTTCCACATCCCTTTTTCTTCCACCCAGTTGTAGCGTGCTTTGTCGTTTTTTTTATGAATAGTGATTTCCGTTACCTCAAGACCGTGATCGTCTTCTTTCATAAAAATGTCAAGATCATACATAACGCCCTTATGTGTTTTGAAATCCGCACACGCAAAATACACCCCATTGCCCACACTTGAGAGGCGGTCTTCGTGAACTTTATCCAGTGTGAGGACGAGCGCCTGCTTTTCCATACTATCGTAAATTAGAAAATACCCTCCCTTAAGTTTGGCATCCTTTTTGACATAGTTCTTGATAGCCTTAGCAAGGGTTTTTACGGTAACTTTTGTGCCCTCGTCAGCGGGATGCTCTGACGGATGTTCTGCTGCCCTTGCTATCATACCCATCAACGATAACGCCACGATTAGAAATGAAACAAACAATTTGCCCGATTTGCAGAATGTTTTGAAAGTTATCATTTCAGTTGTCCTTTCAATTAATATTCAATTGCATTTTCTAATGTCTTACTCGGGAAAAGACGCAAATGCATGGCAGTTAAAGCGGAGTGCGGAGACACCGCCCAACTACCGCTCTCGCTGTCAAGTTACGAATTCTCCCTTAAGATATATTTTCATCGCATCATTTTCGTAGCCGGGACGGAATCCCAATCGCGCGGGTCTCCACAGTGCATGCCTGACGCCGCCGTTTTCCGCCTTGGTGATCTTTACGAACGACTCCTTGGGTGCGCCGACCGTGCAATGTACATCGGGCGCAAATCCTTTCCCGATCACCTGCCCGAAATATTCCTTCCGCGCAAGGGAATCGGTCATCAGCGTCGGGCGCAGCCAGGCGCGTGTCGCCGACTGATGCGACCCAGACCTAAACATCGCCTGATAGTTAGTCCGCGGATTGCGCGCAAGTTTGTCTTTGTTCTTCTCGTGCCCTTCAACCGAACCGTAAGTCGCCACATACATATGAAACCACGAGCGGGTAACCCCGCGCGGGATCCCTGAATAATACCGCGCCCGAAGTATCAGCCGATGAACCTTGTGATCATCGGGCTTTTTCTGCCACCCGCGGAATGGCCTGTCCTCCGGATCAGCGTCAATATACACATAATCGCCGTCATTTACCCCCAATTCCCTCGCATCTTCAGGATTTATATCCACATACCCCTCCCCCACCCACGGCATCCGCTTATCATGCCTGTAAACATCACCGAAAGGTCCGAACCACACTGACATCAGGTCAACATCCACAGGTGTTGTGTGCGCTCCATGCCTGTATTTCGGTGTAATGTATATGAACCTGAATGCACCCTCTTTCCTCGGATGGCTCGTTCCTGTAACCGCCTTCGGCGGCACCACCACATTGCGCACCTGCCGCACCTCAACCGAAAGATCGTCCCTTGATAATCCGTATTTCTCAGGTCCCTTCGGGCGGATCAGTTTCCTTGCGCCGCAAACGATTACATTCGGCTCATAAAAAGTTGCATCCACCGGCTCACGGTGCACAGGGATGTTCTCCCCATGTTCAAGGAATTCATCTTCATCGCGATAAAACTCCATCCGGCCGGATTTCGTGAAATGAGGCTTGTTCTCGTTGGATTGCTCCCAGCCCATCAATTTCGGATATGTGCGCGTCATCAGCAGCGCCGGAATTCCCTTCTTTGCATTCTCCTCAAGTTCTTTTATCCTGTAACCCCGTAAAGCAGTTGAACCGTCAATGATCCTCTGTAGATACACCTCAACCTTTTTCTCATGCACGAATTTCCAGTAATCAACAAACCGCTTATCGCCTGTAACTTCAGATAATGCCCTGCCGACGCCGGCAAAGACCTCTATATCCCCCTTCGTCTCGTGGAGTCTCTTAAGAGGTGTACGGGGAAAGACCTGAAAGAACGGATTCGTTACAGCAGCGGTCATGTCCGGATATTTAAGTTCACCCCACGAGTCCACCGCAAAAACCACATCGGCATACTCGCAGGAGGCTGTCCACCACCACTCATTCACCGCCACGCACTCTATCTTCGGCAGCGTGTTCATTACGAAATCGTGATGCCATTTGAGATTGCCGAGTATGGAATTGCTGTTGCCGAACCAGACGAATTTTGTCGGCGTCGGGACATGAGTTTTTCCTGTAAAAAGTTTGTTGCCGACTCTGAGCGGGCGGTCGCCGTAGTTGTAATAATGAGCCGATTCCATCTTGTAATATTGCTTGTAGTGCGGAGTTTTTGCCGGGTCAAGTTCAATATCAAAAGGGTCTTCACCTATATAAGCAGGCAGCCCGTTGAAATATGCGCCGCGGTAGTTGCCAGCATAACTGCCGATATTGCCGCCGTGAAAGCCGATGTTTTTTGTCAGCGCGCAGACGAGGAAAATTGCACGGTCTTTGAGGTCGTTATTGAAAAAATGATTCGGTCCCATTCCGACCGGCACAAGTGTCTTCGTCTTGTTTTTTGCGATTTCGCGTGCGAGCCACAAGACGGCATCCTTGTCCACATGGCAGATGTCGCTGACAACTTCAGCGGTAAAGTGCGAGACATGTTCTTTGATGAGATCAAAAACAGGTCTGACTTTTATCTTTTTGCCGCCTGTGGTTGTTACAGTAAATTCGCCTTCAATCGCAAGGTTCTTAGAAACCCCTGAATCGTCCCGCGTCATGACTTGCGGCTTTTTTGCATCAATATCCCACGCAACAAAGTCGCCCCATTCCTGGCGCAGTGCCTCCGTTGTTACCTGCCTGACCTGTTTTATATTAGGTGGCGGCTTCTGTCCTTCTTTAAGTACTTGCGTGTTTTTTAAATCCTTATTAGTGTAACCCCTGATAATTTCCTGCGGTTTTAACAATTTAAGCGTGTCCAGCCTGACGAGGAACGGCAGATCGGTATGCCCTCTGACAAATTCGGCATCGTAAAGTTTTTCCTTTATGATGATATTAGCAAGCCCTAAAGCGAGTGCCGGGTCGCTGCCCGGGCGGACTACAATTGCTTTGTCAGCCTTGTTGGATGTTGATTGATATTCACAGGCGACCGTTACGACCTTTGTCCCTTTCAATTTCGCCTCTGTCAGCCAGTGCCCGTCCGGCATCTTCGTGCTGATCCAGTTCATTCCCCAGCAGACTATGAGTTTTGCATACTCGGCATTCGCCATATCAAAATCAATCGTCTGATGACCGCAGGTCATCGTGTGCCCCGGCGGCAGGTCCGTGTGCCATGAATAGTTGTCCCATCCCCTCCCGCCGAGGATATCTTCCTTTCCGACTTTCCGGATTTTATGGTCAAGCAGAGCGATGGAGTTTGCCATTCTGTAAAAGCCCATTATTCTCGTCGCGCCCAGAAGCGGCATACCGCCGCGGAACTTGAGCGTCTGCGTCCCTGCGCCCTTCATCGCCCCTATCATCGCCTCATCATACCCCTGCGCCGTCAGGAAATTTTTTCCTCTGTTGCCTGTGTATGTTGTCGCAATATTGTTCATCGCCTTCGCAACGATTTCGCACGCCTCTTCAAACGATACCTTTATGAAAGGCTCTTTACCGCGGTGCAGATATTTCTCGGGTATTTTCCCGCTGCCGTCTCGTGGAAACCCATCATCATACCAGTCCTTGAAGCCTTTCCGCACCGAATTATGCTTCACCCTCCGCGGTCCGTAGATCTTGCGGATCATTACCAGCCCCTTCTGGCACAGGCGCGGGTCCCACCGATGAGATGCCTGATTTCCGTAAATGTCCTTCGCCTTCCCGTAACCGTAACTCGGACCGAGTTTCACAACGATGTCGTTCTTTACATACGCTTTCAGTAGACAATTATGCGTATCGTTCGGGGCACATAAAAAGTGATAGGTGTAATCATATCTATATTGATTACGATAAATTTTTTCCCAGTTTCTATCCGGGTAATAATCCAGTGGATTATCAACCTCAGGTATGAACTTCAGTGAAGCGAGTATGGGTTCACCGACTACAAAAGCGGCGGCTGCGGGGGCATAAATCTTCAGGAAATCCCTTCGTTTCATCTTATCCATCAATTAAAGTTCCTTTCATCTGATAATTGCTGGGGATGTAAAATGTAAGATGTTAGATGATTTTTATCGTCTCATTTCTCACTTCTTACATCTCATTCCTTTAACCTTGAACCTTGAACCCTGAACCTTCTTACATATATACCTTCGCAATGTCCGACAATTTAGTTCTTTCAAGGTAATACTTAATCTGTTTGTTAATAGATTCCAGCAGCCCACCCATAACGCACTCTTGGGGTTTGCAGACCTTGCTTTTTAACAAACAGTCGGAGGACACAAGCGGACCTTCAATCGCCTCGTAAATACTCAAAAGATTTGTCTTGCTCGGCGGGTCTGAAAGCATTACTCCGCCTTTAGGACCTCTCTGTGCTGTAAGAAGCCCCGAACGCGCCAGCCGCTGGAACACCTTGCTCAGATGCGCTTCAGAAACCTCAATAGCCTCGGATATCTCTTTTGTGCTGATAACATGCAGCCCCTGTTTTTCCTGTGCAGCCAGATATGTCATGGCGTGAAGTGCAAGAGATGTTGCTTCTGATATTCTTAGAAGGTTATGCATGTGAAATGATTCACAATCAAGTATTTCGGATACAAAATACCAAAATGAAATTCTCTTGTCAAGAATTTTTTAAAAATTTCTTTAATATTGAAAATGGCAAGATTTATGGAACCACAGATTAACACTGATGAACACAGATTCTTTATTTGCGCCTGCGGCGCAAATAGACATCTCTATCTATGTTCATCTTATCCGTGTTTATCCGTGTTCATCTGTGGTTCAATTTTTCATTTCTTTGTTCTGGCTATGCCAGGTTATGGGATCAATTGAAAACCGGGATATAAACGATATCTGCGGCGCCGGTTCTTACTGCGGCGCCGTAATAGCCGCCGGCGCCCGATGTGATGTCCACTGATTCAGCGGGGGTCAGAACGATGTATGACCAGCCTTGCTCGCCCGGAGCGTTGTAGGTTTCTTCGGAAACGGCAACTTCGGAAACGCAGGATTTTTCAATGCAGGGCTGATCTCCGCGGTTCTGTAGTTTAACGATTTTCATGGCTGCTGTAGCAGCGCCCGCAGTGTCGTGTATGATGATGTGCATGCCGTTGTTGCGTATGTCAAATTTCGGGATGTCCCCCTTGTTCCCCTGCAACGGAGAAAGGCTGAAGCAGACCTGCCCGGCGACAGGATTGTCCGGGAACACAGCGAAGACGCCTTTTTTGCCCTGAAGTTTGCAGGGAAGCGCGGAAAGGAATTGCCCAATAGATTTCTTCTGTGCTGTCGCTGCCGGTTTTTCAGCCGAAACTGATTTTTTTGATTTCCCTCCGCTGCACGATGCAAGTAACAGCACTGATGCGAGCAGCAAGATTACAAACAGCGTATTTTTATCTATTTTCATAATATCCTTTTCTCATCTAATTTGGCTAATTTGGAGTGCGACAATTCATTGTCGCTTTCAAAGACGGCGATTAATCGCCGTCAAAAGCAAAGCGGAGATAAATCTCCGCACTCCAAATTCATTTGCACATCTACATGGTGATTTAACTCAATAGCCACATAATTTTTTGCGCATTTGTAGGGGCACGATTCATCGTGCCCTAATGGGTTTGATAAATCAAACCCCTACAAGTTGTGCGCAATTGTTTATGTCCTCGTGTATAGTTCAGGTTCAACCCCGAACCAACCTAACTTTTCTGATCACCACCGCGGTATAATCCAATTAACCACCACCACCACAATAATCGGTCACCACAGGGACATCCTGCGGTGTGGTATGATATGTGCTAGACCAGCCTCCAGCCTGGTAATAGTTGTCTCTGCCCCAGCATTTCACGCCGCCGGCGGAAAGGTTCGCGCAGGTATGTTCGCCGCCGCAGGAAATATTCGAGACGCCGGAGGTGAGGCCACTGACATTAACAGGCGTTGAACTATTTGTTGTCGTTCCGTTGCCCAGTTGGCCATAACCGTTGTATCCCCAGCATTTCATGCCGCCACCTGTCGTCAGCGCGCAGGTGTGGTAGGCTCCCGCGCAGACAGCCGCCGCCCCGGAAGTGAGGCCGGTAACATCAACAGGTGTGGAACTGTTCGTGGTCGTGCCGTCGCCGAGTTGGCCATTAGAGTTGTATCCCCAGCATTTCATACCGCCGCCGGTCGTCAGCGCGCAGGTGTAGGATTTTCCCGCGCTTATAGCCGCCACACCGGAGGTAAGACCGATGACATCCACAGGCGTTGTGCTGCCCGTGGTCGTGCCGTCGCCGAGTTGACCGAAGCCGTTATACCCCCAGCATTTCACGCCGCCGCCGGTCGTCAGCACACAGGTGTAGTCTTGTCCCGTGCTTACAGCCGCCACACCGGAGGTAAG
>JBFMBQ010000426.1:0-23849 GCA_040755115.1 bacterium | reverse complement strand
GTTTTTATGTCCGTTATTTATAGGTATCCTGACCATAGCCGGTGTGCGATGAAGGTAGTAAGGATCAAATTTAAACAAAGGTAATCAGCAATTAATTGTGGATTATCCTTTTTTATCGTCCAGGTCTTCGTATTCGGCGTCAACCACGCCGTCATCAGAGGGTTTGGATGAGGCGCTCCCCGTGCCGCCGCTGTATCCACCACCGCCCGCCGCACTCGCCTGCTCCTGCTGTGTGGATGCCTGCTCATACATCACCTGCGCCAGTCGGTGTGTCGCCTTTGTCAATTTCTCGGAGGTCTCTTTTATTCGTTCAATATTGCCGCTTTCAACCGCCTTCCTGGCATCTTCAAGGGTCTTCTCAATATCAGCCTTCTCCTGCGCCGGCAATTTGTCGCCGAACTCAGTTATGTTCTTCTCGGTCTGGTAAATCAGACTATCGGCGTTGTTCTTAATCTCTGCTTCCTGCCGCTTCGCGTGGTCATCTTCCGCAAACTTTTCCGATTCTTTTACCATACGGTCTATTTCGTCCTTGGTCAGGCTTGTGGTAGCGGTAATCGTCATCTGCTGCTGCTTGCTGGTCGCAAGGTCTTTGGCGGAGACATTCACGATGCCGTTGGCGTCAATGTCAAAGGTAACCTCTATTTTGGGGATGCCCCTTGGGGCTGGTGGTATGCCGATAAGGTGGAATTTGCCGAGCGTTTTGTTGTATGCCGCCATTTCGCGCTCGCCCTGGAGGACATGGACTTCAACCTGCGTCTGGCTATCAGCAGCGGTGGTGAAGATTTCGCTCTTGCGCGTGGGGATGGTCGTGTTGCGCTCTATCAGTTTGGTAAAGACGCCGCCGAGCGTTTCAATGCCGAGGGAAAGAGGGGTAACATCAAGGAGGAGGATGTCTTTTACTTCTCCCCCGAGCACCCCTGCCTGTATGGCAGCGCCCAGCGCCACCACTTCATCCGGATTTATGCTTTTGTTCGGCTCTTTGCCGATGAGTTTCCGCACCATTTCAAGAACGCACGGCACGCGAGTGGAACCGCCCACGAGAAGAACCTGGTCAATCTCCTTCGGGTCAAGACCCGCATCGCTGAGCGCCTGTTTTGTAGGACCGACGGTTTTATCAACGAGGTCGGCGATCATTTTTTCAAATTCTGCCCGCGTAAGGGTCATGTCAAGGTGTTTCGGTCCGCTGCTGTCCGCTGTAACGAATGGCAGATTGATGGATGTTTCCATTCTGCCGGAGAGTTCTATCTTCGCTTTTTCCGCTGCTTCTCTGAGCCGCTGCAACGCCATTTTGTCGTTACCCAGGTCAATGCCCTGATCTTTCTTGAATTCGCGCACCATCCATTCAACAATGCGCTGGTCAAAATCGTCGCCGCCGAGGAAATTGTTTCCCGAGGTCGCTTTTACCTCAATCACGCCGTCACCGATATCAAGCACGGAGACATCAAAGGTACCGCCGCCGAGGTCAAATACGAGTATTGTCTGGTCTTTTTTCTTGTCAAGACCGTAGGCGAGGGCAGCGGCGGTCGGCTCGTTGATGATGCGAAGCACCTCAAGCCCCGCTATCCTGCCGGCATCCTTGGTTGCCTGCCGCTGGCTGTCCTCAAAGTAGGCGGGCGTAGTTATAACTGCCTGAGTAACCTTTTCGCCGAGGTAATTTTCCGCCTCAGTTTTGAGTTTTTGAAGAATCATTGAAGATATCTCTTGCGGGGAATATTCTTTACCGCGCATTTTTACCTTGTGGTCTCTGCCCATGTATCTTTTTATGGACATGACGGTATTATCCGGGTTAGTAACGGCTTGTCGTTTAGCCGCCTGTCCGACAAGACGCTCATCGTCTTTGGTAAAAGCGACGACAGACGGCGTGGTTCTGCCCCCCTCTGCATTGGGAATAACAACAGCCTCACCGCCTTCCATAACAGCGACAACCGAGTTGGTGGTGCCGAGGTCAATACCTATAACTTTTCCCATTATAAGATCCCCCCTGACAATTGGTAGTCTTGATCCGTGTTTTAGCGGCTCAAGTTCATATTACATCAATTTCATTATAAAGGTTTAGTATTATGCTGTCAAGTTATCTATAAAAAATAATTTTAGTGTTTCCGTTTGGAGATATGAATTGTAACGCTATGTTTCTTTTAAGTCTGAGCCGATGCCGATGATGAAATTATCGCCCCAACACATTTTACATTCTTCTGCTTTGCCTGCGATATTTTTGAAATCCATCCAATGTCTTGAGTGAAATATCCTCAGCAGATTGTTTGAATTTATGTTGCCCATAATGTGCGGGGAACCGAACAATAAAGGATTCATGCAGGGGTAGACATTTCCGTCCATTTCAATCAAGGCGTTCACATACGGCGCACCGCAGATCATATCGTTATTGGAATAAATGAGATTGTATTGCCCGGATATGATGCGTTCACTCCAATTGTCCTGCCCGGCAGGGTCATCCGGTATCGTTGGATGAAAGAAGATATTCATACGATGTGCGCTCGCAATGCGTTTCAAATCCGGTAAAATCTTTTGGCGGAAATGCTGCACCTGATCTTTATCAAGATTTTTCAAAACAGGAGCGAGTGCAGGTCCGGAGAGACAGAAAAAGAAATCAATTTTGTCTATACCCGCCCGTGCCACTTGAAGTGCTAAATCTACAAGGTAAGGATAATTCTCCGGCAGCACTACGCAATTGACTCCACTGTCAAGTCCCGGCATTGAGGTTACAACATCTATTGCTGCAACTGTCTGGCTGAAGATTCCTCTGGCTCCTTTGATGAAGTCATTCAGCGCTGGCTCAGGCGCATCAAGTCCGATACTGTATTGTTTAAGACCTGCCTCCATGAGACGATGAAAAAAATCTCTGTTGAGCCGGAATCCTGTTGAAATGATGTTCGGTGTTAACCCGATCGCGTCGCAGCAAGAGACAAGGAAGTCAAGGTCACTTCGGAGGGCAATTTCGCCGCCAATCAAATCTGTGCCGCCAAAACCGTTCAGTTTCAGTTCGCGCATAAGGGAAATGACCTGCGGCAAGTACATTCGGCTGTTTTTGAAAAAGTGAGGCGCGTTGCACATGATGCAATTTCCCACACATGCCCTTTCAATGACCATGCAAGCCCATTTAATATTTCGCGGTTTACGCGGGGGATGCACCGGTTTCTTAAAATGGAGAAACCAGAAGGGGATTCCATCCTGGACCAAATCCCCGTATCCGATAATCTCCAATCCGGCTGCGGCTGCTTTTTCGGCGAAGGTAAACGGCGGGATGGAAGGAATCAAATCATCCGATTCGCTCACGCCGACAATTAACATCCGTTGCCTTCCGGTAATCACAAATTCCATTTCAGGGACGATGTATCGGGAGATGTTGTCGTAGAAGTCCTCAACGGAAGACAAGATGTCTATCAGATCGTGAAAAATAACGAATTCATGGTTGCGCTTGCCCTCTGGCTGACTGAGGCATCGGTGGAGAAACCTTTCAAGGGAAACGACTTCGCCGAAAGCGGATTGCTCCCGATATGATGCAGCCTCGCTTCTTACAACGAGCGTAACATGAGTTTTCGCTGTTTTACCGGGGAGAGACGCCAGCCTTTTTTTTCGCTCGTGACCGACAGGATCAAAACAGCCGGCGCAGGCATGCAACCTTGGACACTCTGTGCATTCCCGGCAGAGACGATACTGCCGATGCTTCCGTCCAGATTCAACAACGGCGCCATTCAAGATTTTTGTGGTGATAAAGTCTATAGGGTTATCGGCAAGGATAGCAGTCCGATATGGACGGTATCTTCCCATATCATGCAGGATTATCGCCGAGGCGGGAGACGGCGATGCCATTACCTCATTACGAATCGGGCAGGGTTCTATTGTGAAATCATCCAATTCATTTTCAGGGATCAGATATGTTTTTGATGCCACTGGTTGGAAATCCGGCTGCAATTCCGCAGTGCCAAACCGAGAAATGTAGGAAACCGGAAGACCACAGCATAAAACCGACAGGGAACAGGCAGAGCAGATCGCCGGTTTGCGGTAGCGGTAATGCCGTTTCTGACGGTACAGGGTCTGGAGGTTCTTGAGCACGCATATCGGGATTCCCTCAATGAATAGTGGTATGGTGGACCGATCGGAAGAAGTCAATTGCAGAGCGCTTTCAAATTTTTCCATCAGTGCCGAGAAGGTGCTTGCCCCTTCCCAATCAGCCCAGTCAGGATGTATGTCAATGATCACCGCCTGCGCTCTGGTGTTCCCGAAAACTGTTCGGAATATTTCCGGCAGCCTATCATTCCATTCGGGAACGAAACGCAGGCGCAACTCTATAGGGATTCCGCATCGGGCGGCATTTTCAATGCCCTGAAATACTTGAGAATAACTATCTGTTCCAGTAAAGCGGCAATATGTCTCTGCGTCATGCCCAGCCAGTCGTACGCTAAATGTAAGACAATTGAATTCTTTTAATCGTTCCGTGAACCCTGGAATGGCAAGTGCCCGTCCGTTGGTTTCCACTATGATATGGCGGCCGGCATGCGTGGCAACTTTTAGAAGGTGAAAAAAATCTTTCCGTATCGTTGGTTCGCCGTGGGTCAAAACAATGGTGTGCACACCGCGATTCTGCGCGTCTTCTATATGTGCTGTCAGATTTCTTGTTTGAACAGTCGGTCTGCTGAAGACCTTATCAGGGCAATCTATACATCGGTTGTTGCATGGACCTCCCACTTCAATTTCACACTTCTCGCTTTTTCCTGAAACGGAGTAAGCCACAGTGCCCCGCCACCGTTTCGGGATATTTGCAAACGAGGATACCGGCAGGAGACCTGGCGTCCGCACTTCTAAAGGGAAAAAGGAACAGATGGATTTGAGCACACAAGAGTAGCACGCTGCTGGTCGCGGCGGATTTCCTGGTCTGGGGGAATAGGATTCACCGGATATTTCCTCACAGAGAGTAAGAAAACCCGTCGGAACAAAGCAGAGCGGAAAAGCCTGTAAAGACATGTGCACATGTCCCTTGCGGCTAAGTTTGTACCATGCCTCTATGTTTGCGATGCAAGGCTCTATTTCCGGCGCATCCTTCATAAACCTTGCTGTACCGTTCCACACACCACAGAGCCGAACCTTGCCGACAAGACCGTCGGCGTCCGCTTCGCGGCGGATGTTCTCCAGAAAAAACGATAACTTCCTCGCGTTTTCCCCCGTTACAGGAACAATGAATTCAATATCTTTCAGTTTGGATGCGGGGTCAAGGGTTTTGATGAAATCATCAAGACAATGTGTTCCCCATTCATGCCATGCATTAAGTTCCGGTATGATGATCATTAATTCGTTTAATTTACCGAGGGGAAGTTTATCCAGAGGGGAAGTTTTGGAGTGAATCCCCTCATGCCCGGTTCTGCATGGTTGTTCTTGAATGGGAGCCCCGTTATGCCGAGTAATGTCCTTCAGAAATGTGCTCTCAACGAACAGTCCGATCCGGACGGAGTGGTCAGACAAAAAATGAATGAAATTACAGAGCAAACCGTCTATCTGACCATTAGTTGCATCCAGGTAAACAGTGTGGATTCTCGCTATCCGTGGTTTCCATGCAGCGATGTTTTCGGAATTTAGGGAATAGACATATGGGAAAATCAACCCCGCGAAGAAGTTGTTACGGCTTCTGGAGAAAAATAATGTCCCTTTGCGACTTTCTGAGATATTATTGTTCATTCTTTAGCGATATCGGGAGATCGTTAATGCCTTGTTCGCGATTGAATCCCAGGGTTCATTTATGTAAAAATCTAATTTTTATTCTACAAATTGGTTTTTAGAAGTCAAGAGACGGTCTCGGAGTTGCCGATGTTGTCTCCATCGGTGTTGATAATATACCCGGATTATTCATGATTTAGAATATTAGTCGTTATGATTGGTAAGATGTGAGAAGTAAGATGTGAGATGATTTTTCTGTCTCACATCTCACATCTACCGTCTCATCGTTCATCATAAAGGTGAATCTTTATATAGTGAGTATGAATAATTCAGGATATAATTAATAATATAGTGAGCACGCAAGTTCCCCCTACGAGCACCGTCCGGTTGCTGCGGACCATAACGGAGATATTTCCATTCTTCTGGACCAGCGCGTACCAGCGCGGCAAACTCTTCAAAGGCAGCATCGTTCCCACGCCCGCGACTGTAACGGTTCATGTTACAGACGCCTGTCCTTTGAAATGTCAATTCTGCTTTGCTGACGGCATGAGATCAAAAACGGCGCTCACCTACGAGGAACTTTCGGCAGTGTTTGACGAGTTTCGCGGGCTTGAGCGGATGATTCTTCTCGGAGGAGAACCATTCTATCACCCGGACTTAGGCAGGCTGCTGAAGGAAAAAGTTTGTGCCATAGAGTCCATAGAGATTTTCACAAACGGCATAGCCTTTACCCCGTATCTGAACAACATCAGTCGTTTTGTGGCACATTTCTTTCCCGAAGAGCATCTTTCGCGTTTCACACTGACATTGCCGCTTGATCCATATCATAGGGAGCGTATTGGGGAAAAGGATTATAAAAACATCATTGGCGCTGCCTTGAAGATGTCGTCTCAATATTCAATCCGTGTCAAATTCAATGTAACGGATAGCGATTTTCACAGCGCCGGCTACCTGAACTACGCTACTGTGCGGGAACTTCTGGGGGGCTATCATCCCGGACTTCGCGAGTTGTTTGACAGTCTTGTCCGACAGGCACGCATTGAGGAATTCTTTTACTTCAACCCGGTCATCCTCCACGAACACGCAGCAGGATACGGAGAGTTTCTGAAGGCTTCTGAACTGCTTGACAGCACGGAGATAGTCGTCGGCAAGCACCGAACAAACAGCCGGGTGGTCTTGCTTCGGCATCTTACCTCTCTGTGGATGGAACCTGTCCCGAGCCTTCTTGTTCTGGGATTTCCAGACCTGAATACTATCTTTTCAATACTTTTTGAGAACTTGCTCGGGCGAATCCTTGAGTTTGATGTATATCCACATCTCAGAACAGTCGTTCAGTGGTTGTGTTCCCACGATGAAACAGACAGGCAACACGCTTTGAAAGCCATACAGGAGCAACCTGGCGATTTTCTTACAGGATCTCTATACATGGGATTGAAATCGGCTGATCGCAAAAAAACGGCTTCAATCCTTGCTGTCTATGTCCCTTGGCAGAAGTTCCGAAATTGGCATGAAGCGCGCGACACCCATTACGAAAACCTGATTGCAAAGATGGATGCCTTGATCAGTTCTCCCACCAGGTTCCAAATCTTGTTGACGGACGACACAATGAAAAATCCGGTTCCATGGTCTGTGCACCGGAAGTTCCTTATCAAATACTTTGAAAGAGACACGGTGCGCTTATCCGAAACGATGCTGGCACTCGCGCGGGAGACTGTTTCCCACGCTGCCGATGGATATTGTCCCATGCAGGACGGCACCCGTTTCTATCTTGGGCTTTTCACCCAGGAATCAAAAAAAAGTGTGCCGATGGAAAACGCTTATCTCTATCTGCCTGGGGAATCAGTCGTTTCGGACATGCCCTGTTATCCAGTTATTCCAAGACTCACATTCTCAAAGGAGAAAGGGCTGCTAATTTCGTTCCAGTTCATGAAGTATGAACGCGCAGCATCAGACCGGATGCTGAAAAGCGCATATTTCAATTACCTGCGGATAGTGCGGTCTATATTGCTTGAGAATGAATGGAGTGCATTTTGCGACGCACTTGACAGCGAATCCTGGCAATGGCATGAAATGACTGATAGTGTGTCGGGCACGGAATTGCCCCCACTGCCCAAGCCAACTTCCTCAGACGCTATGAATATATTTCATTTGTTATTTTACGACAGACGAACCAATCAAGTCCCTTGGAATCATGCGGTTTTATCGGATGCCCTGCGGCGCACAGAATGCACAGGTTTCACGCAGGATTCCCTCATTCGCCTCAGGGAAGAAATGTTATATTGGGACAAGAAGAAAGAAACGAACACGGCAGAAACACAGGAATGATTCCAGCGCAAAAAGCAGCCAGATAGTAGCCAGCAGCCAGGTTTACATGTTGGTTCGAGGTTCAACCTTGAACCAACATGCTGGTAACTGTCTACTGGTTGCTGGCTACTAAATGGTTTGCACTTATCAAAGCCCAAATGTCAAATGAGTGACAAAGATAAAATTATAAATTATGGTTTTGGATTTTGATATTTGACATTTTTAGATGTCGGTTTTTGGACAACTTGCATAGTATATGATAGAATAGAAATTTAAAAATGTCGGCAGCCCCGACTTCATTAATGTCACAAAAAGATACTAAATGAATTTAATTGTCCGTAAACGCTGGTTTCAGGTTCTGCTGTCAATCGTGCTGGTAGCAGCCTTTTTTATAACCTATCGGATTGTGCGCACCACCACATCCAGACAGGTGCCGCCGAACATCATTGCCGATGTTGACGGCAAATATATTTACGCTACTGAATTCAAAGCAGCCATCAACCGCCGCCTCATCAGAATTATGAACAGATACGGCGTGATACGGGGGTCAGACCGCGGCGATATGAAACTTTCTGTCTTCCGTGAACTTGAGAACGATAAAATACTTGAGAAAGTTGCTGAAGCCAACGGCGTGGTCGTAACCGAGGACGATCTGGCAAAACGGCTGGAAAGCATGAAAAGAAGAATATATGAAAAAATAGGAAGCAGAAATCAGAGTTATTATAATTTTTTCCTTAACAATCTGGGATTTCGCACTGAGGGCGAATTCCGTGAATATCTGAGATTAGAGATACTTGAACTTAAACTCTCCCAGCATTTATTCCCTCATTTTAATGTTACGAATGAGGAAGTAGTGGACTCCCTGCCGTTACTGCGCATGAGGCAGATTTATTTTCAGTTGGACACTTCACGAACCGACTCCGACGCCGACATCAATGAGGCGCGAAAGCAGATAAGGCAGCGTGCGCACAAAGTATATGAGCGGCTTAAGAACGGTGAAGATTTTGCGAGCCTTGCGAGGCGGTATTCACAGGAGACCGCTGCTGAGGATGGAGGCGACATCGGCTGGGTAGTGAAGCGCGCCGTTTATCCAAAATTCTGGTCTGTCGCATCATCGCTTAAAGTTGGGGAAATAAGCGCGCCATTTGAAACACAATCCGGTTTACATATATTGAAACTGGAAGCGAAAAGAAACCCCGACGACCCTTCACTCGCAAATTATAAACAAGGAGTAAAGGCGTTCGTTATAATACGCAAGCGGCAGGCGAAATTTGTTGAGTGGTTCTTCCAGAAATACAGGGCGCTTGAGGAGGAAGAAAAAATAAAGATTTACGATCCCTTCCTCCTTGGCAGCAAGTATGAGTTAACGGGCAACTTTGATGAGGCGATCAAGTATTTCAGGAAGGCATCAGAGAAAGACCCGGATGATCCCTATATTATTGTAAAAATCGGTGAACTTCTTGCCAAGCAGGGCAAACGCGATGAGGCGATTAAAGAGTTTCGGAGCGCAACTGAAATATCCCCTATGGATCCCTCCCTCTATTTCACACTCGGTCAGGTTTACATGGGGTATGGCGAACATCAGAAGGGGCTGCTTGAATTAAGAAGGGCGTCCGACCTGTCAAAACTTGACTATGAACTCCATCGCCGGCTTGAAAGTATTTATACGCAACTCGGTCTGTTTGAGGATGCCGACAGAGAAAGAGAGCGGTATCTGACCGCCTTGGAGTTGCGGAGGGGAAAGAGCCTTATACCTGATTTGCCGCGTGAGGCTCCGGGACCCAAACCGGAGATAAAGAAAGAAGAATTCCCTGAGATTGCGCCCCTGCTTGAGGATAAAGCGGCGCCTGGCACAGACAGCATGATGAGAGATTAAGTAAAATTACAAATGTCAAATTTTAAGGTTTAAAGTTCAAAAAACGCATAAATCGCAACTCAAAACTGGCAGATTAAAACTGAAAGATGAAAATAGTTATCTTTTCCGACATACACGGCAACCTTGAGGCGATGGAGAAATTTTTGGCTTTGCTGGATGAACAGGAAAAAGATGCGGTTTACTGTCTCGGCGACATCGTAGGTTATGGCGCCGACCCCAATGAGTGTGTTGAGGGGATACGAAGGCGTAAAATCCCGGCGATTTCGGGCAACCACGATGATGTCGTCTGCGGGCGCATTGATCCTGACGATTTCAACCCCGATGCCCGCAGAGCCGTCATGTGGTGTCGTGAGCAGATGACTCCGCAAAATCGTGAATACCTGTGTTCGCTTGAAGATAAATTGATAGTGGACACCCCAATCGGCAGAATACTTTTTGTTCACGGCAGTCCTTATGACAAAGACGAATACATCCTTTCCTCATGGTCAGCCCTTCGCTCCTTTGAAATCATGAGCACGCAGAATATCTTATATGCCTTTGTTGCCCACACCCATCAACCTTGCCTGTGGCTATGGAAAGACGGCGAACGCGTATTGTATCTGCCGTATGCGCCGAGCCAGACTATTTTCCAGATCGCGCCTGAACTGAAGGTGATTGTGAATGTTGGCAGCGTCGGGCAGCCGCGCGACGGCGTTCCTTACGGCTGCTTCGTTGCGTGGGACACCAATGAGCGCACGATAGAATTTGTCCGCTTCGTCTATGATGTTGACAAAGCGCAACAAAAGATATTAGACGCCGGGCTGCCTCGTCGGCTGGCGGCGCGCCTCGCCTGCGGTTTGTAAATATATTGATAGACAGGATTAACAGGATAAACATGATTAAAGATAAAAGATTGGAAGATTAATCTTTAATCTGCAAGTTGTCTTGAGAGGAGAAGGTCAATGAAAACAAAGACACTGATTCTTTTGTTTGTGTTTGCGCTTTTTATACCCGGGTGCAAAGGGGAAAAGAAAACGGCAGCCCCTGTCGGAGAAGAACAAAAACCATCAACCCCTGCCGCGGTCGTTGAAAAATTATTTCAGGCGCTTCAGAGCGGCGAGGAGGAAGACCTGACGGAATTGTTTTCTGCGGCAATACCTTCAAAAATCTACATCGGGTTTTTCAGCGGGTTTCACAGGACGAAGGAAATCATGAGGTTCCGCGTAACGGCGAAAGAAGAAAAAGAAAATGCGGCAACCGTAACAGTGAAGTATATTTACTTTGAAAAAAAGCCAGGCGAAGAGTCCGGTTATGAGAGCGGGAAAAGAAAACTCGGAGAAAACAAGTTGACATTAGTCAAGAAGAACAACCAATGGCAGATACGCCTGTTCGGAGAAAAAATTGACAGAAAAATAGAAGAAAGGCTCTTTTACAATTGCCTCAATTTGGTGATGGATGCGGAGATAGCGCAGGAAACTTACCATGGCGCCCATTCACGGTATGCCACCACCATCGCAGCGCTTGAACCGATTATCCCGATAAGCGCTGATAAATGCCGTGAACTGAAAATAGAACGAGCGGACAAAAATGATTACCTCCTCCTTGCCACTTCTCCTAATCTTGTCCCATGTCCAATTACCGCAACTACCGATGGCACTATTCCGATGAAGTATGAGGAGTGTCCCAAATAAAAATTTCAGATTAAAAATCTCAAATTTCTTGCCACAAAATCACGAAAGCACAAAACACAAAAAATTTTTGTTATATTTAGTGTTTTTATGTTTTAGTGGCAAATTTAAGAATGAGCATTTATCATGGCAGAATCTCTGAATTCGCAAAAGAAAGCGGAAAAGAATGTCCTTCGTGAGGAACACGAGGTCATAGTAAATTCTGTGATTTATCACAACGACACCGACGGTTACACCGTTGCGCGCGTTGAAACTTTGGGCGGCGGCGAAAACCTCATCGTGGTCGGCATGTTCCATGCGATCAAGGCGGGAATGCCCCTGATAATACGCGGCGCATGGAAGGAGCATCCGAAATACGGCAGGCGATTTCAGGTTGAAAGTTATGAAACGGCAGCCCCGCGCACCGAGACCGGCATCCTGCGATTCCTTGAGGGTTTCATCAAGGGTGTAGGTCCTGTCATGGCGAAGCGGCTCGTGAAACAGTTCGGTGAAAAGACCATTGAAGTGCTGGAAAACCATCCGGAGCGGCTTCTTGAAGTGGAAGGTATCGGGAAGCGGAAGGCGGAAGAGATACGCCAGGCATGGGACGAGAAGCGCAGCGTAAAAAATGTGATGATGTTTCTTCAATCGCACAACATAAGCCCGGCTTATTCCGTGAAGATTTTCAAGCAATACGGTAACGGGGCAGTGGATGTGTTGCGGGAAAATCCCTACAAAGTGGCGCGGGACATAACCGGCATCGGCTTCAGGATTGCCGACCGCATCGCAATGAACCTCGGCGTCAGCCCGGATTCCAGGGGGCGGATTCAGGCTGGCATTGAATACTCACTGGAACAGGCGGCAAACGACGGGCATGTTTTCCTGCCCGAAGAAATTCTCATCTCAAAAGCGGCTGAATATCTCGGCGTGGGAGAGCCGCGCATTGAAGAAGAACTTGAAAATCTCGTCGCAGAACAGGAGCGTCTCGTCCGCGATGGCGGTAAAATTTATCTGCTTCCTTACCATTACTGCGAGGCTGAATCCGCAAAAAGACTCGGCAGTATTCTGAAAGCCCGAACGGGAGAAATGTCTTTTCCCCTGCTCAGCGAAAAGGAAGAAGTCGCCCTTCAGCGCTCAATCCGCCTTCAACTTGATGCAGAACAACTTGAGGTTCTGCAAGCCTTATCGGAAGAGAAAATTGTTATCCTCACCGGCGGACCAGGCACAGGCAAGACCGTTGCCATCAAAGCGGTGATTCAGGTCTTCCGCAATGCAGGCAAATCCATCGCCCTCGCTGCACCCACCGGACGCGCTTCCAAACGCATGACCGAAGCCACCGGCTCACCCGCAAAAACCATCCACCGGCTGCTTGAATACACCCCCAAAGCAAGAACCTTCCTGCGCAACGAACATAACCCGCTTGAGTGCGACCTGATCATAATTGACGAAATGAGCATGGTTGACCTGTGGCTATTCTATCACTTCCTCAAAGCAGTCAAAAATCGCACCCGCCTCCTCCTCGTCGGCGACGCCGATCAACTCCCTTCTGTCGGCGCAGGCAATGTCCTGCGAAACCTTATCCAGTCGGACATTATCAAAACCATAACACTCAAAACGATTCACCGTCAGGCGCAGACAAGCGACATCGTCCTCAACGCGCACCGCGTGAACACCGGCGAAATGCCGTCACTGAAAAATCGCGCATCCTCCGATTTCTTCTTCATTGAACGCGAAAACCCGGACGACATCCTTAACACTGTCGTATCACTCTGCACTGAAAAAATAAAACAAAAGTTTCACTTCCACACCTCCGACATACAGGTGATCACGCCGATGTATCGCGGCGCAGTCGGCGTGGATAACCTCAACAAAACCTTACAGGAAAAACTCAACCCCGCAAAGGACATTCAATGCGGCACCGCTGTCTTCCGCATTGACGACCGAGTGATGCAGATTCGGAACGATTACGAAAAGGAAGTCTTCAACGGCGATGTCGGCTACATAAAAAATATCAGCACGAGAGAGGGCAAACTTGAAGTCTCTTTCCCGGAGCACAGCGTCGTTTACGATTTCAGCGAGGCGGATCAACTCGTTTTAGCCTACGCCGTAACCGTCCACAAAAGCCAGGGCAGCGAGTATCCCGTCGTGGTCTTCCCCATCACCACATATCATTACCCGATGTTACAGCGCAACCTCCTGTATACTGCGATAACACGCGCGAAGGAAATGGTGGTTATGGTTGGAACAAAACGCGCCGTAGCCATCGCCGCAAAAAACAACAGGGTTGAGGAACGCTACAGCGCATTGCACGAGCGACTCATCCGCGCCGTCGGCAGTTAGTAGCCAGTCAGTAGCCTGAAACCTGCTATGTCAGCAAGAAGAATTTCACTCATCACTGTAATTTTAATACTGTTGTTTTTAATAACATTTGCCGAAAGAATGACAAACGACAAGAAAAAACTCAATGACCGTAACTTCTCACATAAATCAGCGGACGGCAACATCGTTCAATTCAATGTAAATGGCAGGCGTTTTGAAATGGACATCTATGAGTTTCCAAACAGGGCAGGCGAATATCCACAGGGTAACTTGACTTATGGGGCGGCGAAGAGGATTTGCGAGGAGGCGGGCAGGCGCCTGTGCACAGATGCAGAATGGACAGAGGTCTGTCGCGGGAAAAACATGAATGATTATAGTTACGGTGCAAAGTTCAAAAAGAAAAACTGTAATGATCTCCATCTCAAGCGGACGGCAGCGACTTCCGGACAGTTCAAAGACTGCCGAACAGAAAGCGGCATTTATGATATGTCGGCAAATTTATGGGAATGGGTTGAAAAATCCTCAAACGGCATATTGCTCGCAAAAGGCGGCTCCTTCAGGGACGGCGAACTTTCCCAGCGATGTGAGTTCAGCCTCAAATTGTTCAAGGTGCAACAGGCTCATCTCCTGTTTGATAATTTCGGCGTTCGTTGTTGCAGAGATGTTCAAAGCGACGGCGAGAAGTAAGAAGTAAGAAGCGAGATGATAGATACCGTCTCCCGTCTTACATCTTACATCTACCATCTTACATCTCACATTTCCCTTCTTACTATTCCCTGCCCGAACTTGACTTACACAGGTGTCCGAATATAATGAAATCCTCAATGATGATAATTCTGAATAAAAGAACTTTTATTGTATTTTTATTCTTCTGTTTATCAGTTTTAGCAGGCTGCCGGAATGCGCAGCAGGTGAACAGGGACAAATTCAGCGGAAGCGCCGCGGCATGGAATTTTTTCCGCGGGGCAGGCGGCGCAAATACCGGAATCGCAGATGAATCGCTTCCTTTGCCCCTCGGAAATCTGTGGAAGTATAAAGTTAAAGGGGCGATTCAATCTTCACCGGCGGTCGGAGAAGAATATGTGATTTTCGGCGGATATGATGGAGTTGTAAGGGCGATTAATAAAAATACCGGTATTCAGGCATGGGAGTTTAAGACCACTGATGCAATCGTTTCATCTCCTGCGATTGCTCGCGACATGGTTTACATCGGCTCAAACGATGGTAATCTATATGCCATACGGCTCGCAACGGGCAACGAGGTGTGGCGATTAAAAACTGGCGGCGCAGTGAAATCATCGCCGGCGGCAGCGGGCGGTCTTGTGTATGTAGGCTCTTTTGACAAGAAGGTTTATGCCGTCAATGCTGAGGACGGTGAAAAGGAATGGGAGTTTGAAACCGGAGGCTGGGTTGAGAGTTCGGCAGCGATAGTGAGCGGGCGTGTTTACATCGGGTCAAATGATGGAAACTTATATGCGCTGGATGCCGCCACCGGCGAAAAAGTGTGGTCTTTTGCAGCGGCAGATAATGTGTATGCCGCGCCTGCGGTTAAGGGTGGGCGTGTGCATTTCGGCTCGTGGGACTGGCACGCTTATGCCCTGGACGCTGAAACTGGCAAACTTATCTGGAAGCGGAAACTGGAGCGTCAGATTGCAGCCTCACCCGCTGTGACGGATGGACGCGTCTATCATGCCACCTACGGCGGTGCTGTATATGCCCTTGACGAAGAAAATGGAGAGGTAATGTGGGAATTCAAAAACGCAGGCGGTTTTGACGCCTCACCCGTAATCGCAGGCGACACGCTTTTCATCGCCGGCTACGATGAATGGCTTTATGCGCTTGCCTCAAAAGACGGGAGAGTCCGCTGGAAATTCAAAGCACAGGACTATTTCCGAGGCACCTGCGCGGTGGCGAACGGCGCGCTGTATGTCGGAACTATCGGCGGCAGATTCTATGCCTTCGCACCGGTGAAGTCTGAATAGTGCCGCTGTCTATTAAGAAATTGCAATAATGGGAGAGATTCTATGGCAACAACAACACCTGCCCAGAACATCCGTGAAGTTCAGCCGGGCGAATACCTCTGCATGCAGGGCGAGCAGAGCAACGATATTTATGTATTGCGGTCCGGCAAACTACAGGTGCTCGTAGTTGACAAGGAGGGGCTGGTAACGCCTGACGAGGCGGAAGCGCAGGGTATGCTTGTGGGCGAAATTGACCGCCCGAACAGTTTCATCGGCGAGATCGGAGCAATTCTCAAGGAGACGCGCTCGGCTTCCCTTCGCGCTGTTGAACCCTCGCAGATTATGATGATTGACATCCGCGGAAGGGGATTTGAGCAGAACATACTCGCAAACCCGAAACTCGGTTTCAGTCTCGCACGCTCAATCGCCAGCCGCCTCGCTCTGACCAGCAACAGCCTTACAAAGAGCGACTCGTTATCCTTCAAATCTAAAGATTTGCTTGACAATTATACCCGCGCTTTCCACGACGCCTGCTTAGCACTTGATGAAATCGCACAAAAGGAACAGAAAAAAATGCCCGCCGTTGAAGAAGCAAAAAAAAGCATTATTTATCAAATCGGGCGGCTGTCAAGCAAATACGGTTCAGTGCCGATGGATTTGTATTCAACCATCAATCTGCCGTTTTCGTATCATATTGATAATTTCAGCAACCGGATATACATGGCTGCGCCGGGCGAGAAGGCGGAAGAAGTAACCGGCGAGCCGAAACCGGGGGTGAAAGCCTTTGCGGCGGGCGATATTGTCTGCCCTGAAAAGTCTGTGGACAAAACACTCTATATCCTTCTCGCCGGCAAACTTGAGGTGTTTGTCGGCAGGCGCACTATTGAGGTAATTCAGGGGAAAGGCGGCATTTTCGGCGAGATGGCGATGTTCGGCGGGCAGGAACGCAGCAGCGGCATCCGGGCGCTCACGGATGTGCATTCAATGCCCATACCGGGCGAGGCGGCGGAAGCGTTCCTGATGAAGAAACCGCAACTGGTGCTGCATGTCCTGCGCGGGTTCGCAAAACGACTCCCGCTTTTAAATCATGCCCTTATGAACACTGTCCATCAGATGAGCCTCCTCGTTGACCTTCTCGGGCATGCCGCTAACGGGTGTATTACCGCTTATGAACTCTTCATCCCGCAAATTAAATCGGAAGCAGCAGCATTAGGGGGAGACGCCTCGTCAACGGCGGCGAATCTGGAAAAGAACTTTCAGGAACTGAAAGACCGCTTCGCAGAGATTCAGCATGAATACGATGCCATCTGTCAGGAGATCGGATACAAACCGAGCAAAATTGAAGAAGGCGCTGCCCCTACGACAACGATGCCCGCGGATGAAATGAAAATAGTCGCCAAACTGGACGATCTCCCTGATCTGGACTCGGAACACATCAATTTTCTCTTTAATCCTAAAAAAGACCTCTTCCGCGCTTGCAGCATTGAGATGAACCACGCCGCTATGATTCAACGCGCAAAAATTCCACAGGATCAACTGAAGGACATCGTAATCGGGCGCATTCACAATTTTGAGGAACGCTTCCCTCAGCAGTTTATCACCTTTGATGTCAAATCCGCTGGCTACGGTGAGCGACCGCGCGAAAGCATCCTCAAAACCATGCAATGGATTGCAAACGGACTTGAACAGGAAGCAGCAATCGCCTACCGAGGAGTATCCGCTGAAGAAATATTTTACATACCGGATCATTTCATAAAAGAGGAAGAACAACTGGTGGATGAAGCAACAATTCAGGAATATATTGAAAAATTCAAAAAAGACCCCAGCGACCGCGATGTCCTCACCAAACTCAACGCCTTCTACTGGGACATCGTCATTAATGCCGTTCTAAAGAAACTGCCGAAAGTGAAAGACGATACCCTCACCTTTGAGGACAGTGAATTAAAGTTGGT
Organism: bacterium; assembly: GCA_040755115.1. Classification (GTDB taxonomy): domain Bacteria; phylum UBP15; class UBA6099; order UBA6099; family JBFMBQ01; genus JBFMBQ01. Next base: position 6,124 of record JBFMBQ010000426.1, on the reverse strand, counting down.
TAACTTCGGTCTGCTTGATGAGAAATTCCTGCCCGATAACAGCAATGTTCTCGCGCAGATTGAAGAAGATAAAAACTTCAAGCCTGATGATCTGCCGACTCAATTCATTTATCTTTCGGATAACTTGAAAGCACTTTACCGCGAAGCCTTCGGCTATAACAAACTTGATAAGTTAGAGGCAGCGAAGAAAGATACCGAAGCGAGGCAGAAGGCAACACGCGACCGCTTTGCTTTCCTCATAGCAAAACGGGCTGAAACGATTCAGAACTTCCCCGGCGGCGCCGCAGCCCTTAATTTCGTCCAGAAGATGGACGGAATGGTGCGCCTGATGGCTGACCTTGAGCGAAAGATGAAACTGGGCAAACAACTCTCTCAGGAAGACCGCGGAAGAATTGTTACGCTCAAAACGGAAAAGACCGCCCTGTGGAATAGCATCAGCCAGTTCCTCACTGCATTGAAAGGAAAGGTATCGGAAGATAAAATCCAGGAGTTTCGTGATATGGGCGATGAATTGTCAGTCCTTGCGCTTGACGAATTGAATCTTGTGGATGAACTTCAGAGAAGGGAACAGGATGTTAAATTGCATGTTGATGCTATGCGTGCCATAACCCCGAAAACCAAAGAGAGTGTTTACAAGAACGAGATCGTTCGGTTGAAAAAATACATCCTCCTCACGGCGAGGAAATCAAAGATTGAGTCCACCTCCGTTCTCGTGAATGTGCGGGATATTGCCACAAGCAAGCGTGTCGCTGAAGTGTTGAAGTTGTTCCTTTCGGAACGCGTTGACCCATATATCTTTGACCCATCGCTGCCGCGCATAAAGAAAGACGGCATCCCGAAGGTTATGCTCATCCCGGGCAGCGGCGTCTCCGTTTATGACTGGGAAAAGCACATGTTCCTCGTTCCCCTGATCTCACCGAAAAGCATTGAAGAATCTGTTGCGAACGCCTTCGTTGAATTCCACTGGGATATGGATGAAGATAAATCTATGAGGGAAAGTTTCGAGCAGATCAAAATCTACAAAAAACTTTCTGTTACTGCTATGAAGGGACAACTCGCAAAAGATTATGTTACCTGGGCTACGAAAGAAGCAAAGGACTGGAAAGTCCTTGACAAGGAAGTCCGTGCTTGGTTCCAGACCCGCATCGCCAAGGTAAAGACGAAAAAAGAGGACAGCCCGGCATAAGAAAGACAAGCCAACTGTTTCTTACTAAAACGAATAATGAATAACGAAAATTGAATTTCTAATTATAAATTTTTCTTCCTTAAATATTCGGAATTCCTTGTTCCATATCCGACATTCAATTACTATTGGAGATACCGATTAATGTCTTAATACTGAACTTCTACGCAAAATGGCAAAAATTATTAACCACAGTGGCACAGAGAACGCAGAGGAAATACACAGAGAAATATATTATGTGCCTTCAGCGCAATAAAATTTTCTTCTCTGTGTTCTCCCGCGTCTCTTCTTCAACTCCATGGTGTTAAAATCCATTTTAATTTTTTGTTTGTTATTGAGTTCTTTTGTTAATAATGTTAATATTAATTTTAATATATTTGTATATATCTGATACAAGAAAATGACGGCACGCCGGGCTGTGAGCAAATGTCCTGTATGCGGTAATCCACTCATAATTTCCCGTCTCTCCTGTCCACATTGTTCTACCTCTATTGAAGGCACCTTCGGACACGGGCTGTTCGCCAACTTGACGGAAGACGAAAGAAATTTTGTTGAACTCTTCGTCGTCTGCCGCGGCAACATTAAAGAAGTGGAAAAACGACTCGGCATCTCCTACCCCACTGTCAGAAACAAACTTGACTCAATCGTGGCGAAACTTGAGCACTCCATCCAGAAAGTTGACCCCGAAACCCGTAAGAAGCGGAGGCTTGATATACTTGATTCCATCCGCAAAGGAGACATTTCAGCCCAGGAAGGGGCTGCTCTTCTTGAAGAAATCTGAATTGAATTATTCGCGATTGCTCTGTGCGCTATGCGATATTGTTAAATGTTAGATGTTAGATGTGAGATGACAAAGATCGTCTCACATCTCACTTCTTACTTCTCACATTTTATCAGGGGGCACTGAATTATGCCTGACGAGGAAGTATTAGAAAAAGAGCGTCTTGAAATACTCACGATGATCAAAGAGGGACGCATCACACCGGAAGAAGGCGTGCGCCTCCTTGATGCGCTTGATAAAGCGGACTCAGAGGAGAACGCGGAAGGGCGCACAGGCAAAACCCCTTATTCACCCCGCTGGCTCAATGTTGAAATACGCACAAAACGAGGCTCAGGCTATAAAAAAATTACTCCCATCCGTATCCCTTTTTCCCTCGTCCGCCTCTTCTTTCGCTTCATCCCAAAAGATGCCTCGCTTACAGGCGCAACCTCCTTGGATGAAGCACTGTCTTCTCTTGAGGGTGGAAAGCCCCTTGAACTGTTCGCCGAAAAAGACGGGCGATCTATTCGTATAACTGCTGAATAATATCCCGACCTGAAGCCTTGAGCCTGATTTAAGACCCGAAAACAGGAGGAAGGAAAATGGACTGCAATCTGGATCGGAATAAGAAAATCTGCACATGCACTTATGAACCATGCAGCCGCAAAGGCAAATGCTGCGAGTGCGTGGAATACCACCGCAAAAACAAAGAACTGCCCGGCTGCTTCTTCCCGCCATCAGCAGAACGAACCTACGACCGCTCTATTTCCTTTTTTATACGCACAATGCAAGGTAAATGTTGATTCTTGGAGTAAAATTCTTCAATTTCAGAATGAAATTTCTTTCACCATCTCAAGCATCCGTCTGTGTATGAACTCGCCTTCCTTCGGCCCAAAAATGGAAAACATCGCTTCATACACATGCCGATGATACCATTCTTCAGGCACTATATACCCAATCCCATCATTCGTAAGCCCAAGTATAAAACACTGCCGAAATCCCAGTTCCCTCGCGCTTTTCTTTACTGAAAGCCCGTATTCCGCAAACATTTCACCGGGAACTGAAATCATACATACATCGTCAATCCTGACAGCGGTCATAGTTGTGATCATGTCAAGTTGGGGATTCATGACGAGTTCTTCAGAAAAAAACGAAATCGCCGCCTGCGGTTTTGTTTTTATTTTGCGCGTTTCTTCCGCAACACTCTTTCCAAGCAATGAACCGACACGCTCAACTGTCTTGTATCCTATCCCGCAATCGGAGGGGCAATCCGGCCCTTGATTACCCTGAGCCCCATTTACAAACATCGCTATAACGCCGGGGAATTCATCCTCAATCACTTTTCGTGCATAACCCGGAAAATCTGCCGAAAAGGTAAAAAGGTAATCATCCCCGTCAAGTAATGTCGGATGGGCAGTGAAATTAAAATATATTGCAATAGGTTTCCCGCTCTCGTCATCAATTTTCATAATATTTACCTCTGGGTCAAAGGGACCGCCCGGCTCACGCCGATTGTTGCTCAAGCCTGTTCCATCTGACACACCAAAACCGATTTGGGCGGGTCTTAAACGGGAGTCGGCATCTTTGATGACTTGAATGAACCGTTGAAGCGATTGTTTATAGACATTTTCGCTATATTTGCCGCTGACAATTGCGAGATCAGGGAAAAGTGCGCCAGATGTGTGATGGGCATGAGAGGCAGAAATTACTATATTTTCTCTAACGATACCTAATGATTCTTCAATATCTTTAGATATATCAACAAATAATCGTCTCATAACATACATAAAATCGGCTGTAATGAACACATATTTCTCTCCGTTTGATTCAATCACAAGTGCCTGTGCTTTCAGCGGATCATGGGCGCCGGTTGAGGGGCGTCCCCAGCGATGTGCATATCCTGCAAGAGGGGTTCCGACAGGCGGCGTTATATCAATTTCCGCCGCTCCCGCACGCAACATGGAGTTTTCTGGCAATTTGTCTTTTGGAAGTATATTTATTTCATGATGCCTGAAATAAACTGTTAAAAACGGGCTTGCCTCCCACAATACCGGTGCCTCCCCTACAGATTTCATCGCCGTTGTAAAAACCATAAATTCCACGCCTCGTGAAATATTTTCCCCAAGCGCCTTCCTTGCTATGCTGAAGGAAATGCTGTTATTATTCTTTTTCATCTTTGTATTTGCGCCCTCTATTTCCTTTTTACTTGCCATCAGGTCGTTTATCCTGAACACGCCATATTTTGGGATTCCAAGCAAACCCGCTGCAATAGGCGCATAAATTGCCATAGGCGCACTGAAAATTTCCGCTGCCCCATTATTAACATTTAGATTTACAAGAGGAATAAAGTATCCGAAAGCCCCCTGTTTTGCTAAATTGCCCTGCCCTGGCGTGCCGTCAAATATCGCTTTCAAGTAGATATTTTCTTCATCATATCCAAGATTTAATCCAAGAACATCAATATCATCCGGGATTATTTCGCTATCATCGTTTTTATCTTCAATACCGACTGTATTTTTAGGTGAATCGGTGTCCCAATTTTCAACGAATCCTGGAAGTTCTGTGGTTACGCTCCCTATTTTGTCCTGAACTTTGATGTAATATCTAACGGTGGTTCCAGCCTTCTGTGATGGAATAAAAGCATAAAAAGTTGTGTCATCTATTGGATCTTTTTGCATTTTTCTTTCATTCCAGGTGCTTCCAGTGTCAATTGAATAAAGTAATGTAACAAATTCGGGCAAGAGACTGGTTCTTAAAGGATTTTTCTTAATTGTCGCCCTGATTTTAATCCGTTGCCCTTCATGAGGAAGTTTTGGTATTGAAACTACATTACTTATTTCCGGGGTTGCCTCATAAAGAAAGGTAGTATAAGGCGCAAGGTGAGAATATTGAAAAACGGGCGCGCCGCTGTCAATGTTTTGTGAATATGCGCATAATACAAAAAAATAAAAAAAGATGAGTATTATAACTATTGTCGTTCGCATACTGGATATCCTTTCTTGTGTTTTATCGTGTTTTATATCAAATACCTGTGTTTTAATGCGCTGACTTGTGCTTTGCCTGATCAAACCGTTCAATTTCATATAAAATCATCAGAGTTTCTGCCACACTCCAGGCCTGCGCTATGCAACCGCGCGGTTCTTGAGGTGTATCGCCGTCAAAAATTTCTGAAATATAACCTACACCCTGATCGGTTAAATGTCCTATTAGTGGATTTAGCAGTTTTTTTATGTGTGAAATGCTGACAGAATTTTTTCCGTGTAACTTAAAATATGCCGTTATATAAGGGCCTATCAGCCAGGACCAAACAGTTCCCTGGTGGTATGCGCTGTCTCTTTCCCACACATTGCCGGCATAGGTGCCTTTGTAATGGTTGTCAGAAGCCGCAAGACTGCGAAGACCATAAGGAGTGAGCAGATTTTTCTCAATACACTCCATAACTTTCAGTGCTTTTTTTTGCGGCAACAAAGAGAACGGCAGAGATATGGCGAGGACCTGATTTGGGCGGATAGAAGCGTCCTTTTCACCATTTGCGTGAACGACATCAAAAAGGCATTCATAATCGTTATTCCAGAAATGGGTGTTAAATGACTTGCGAACAATGTGGGACAACTGGGAGTAATCGTCATTTGGTTCGTTGAATATTGAGGCAAGATGTGAAGCGATGCACAGCGCATTATACCACAGCGCATTCATCTCTACAGCCATCCCATGGCGCGATGTTATAACATTGTCCCCGACCTTCGCATCCATCCATGTCAATTGTGTTTCAGGTGTCCCCGTCGTCAGCAAACCGAATGTGTGCTGCCTTATATCATAGAGTGTTCCGTTTGAGTAATTAAAAACAATTTCCTTAATCACTTTCCAGATATTTTCTCTGAAAGTTACACGACTCCTTGTTGCTTTCCATAATTCCCATGCGGCGAGAATATACCACAGAGAGGCATCGGCGGAGTTATACATAGGTTTATTTGCTTCTGTGAAAAAATTCGGGATGATTCCATTCATGCAGAAAGCGCCGAAAGTAAGCAGGACATTTTCTGCCTCACGCAATCGGCGGGTCAGGACAGCAAGCCCGGGCAGGGCTATCATTGCATCGCGTCCCCAGTCTCCGAACCACGGATAACCGGCGATCACGCTTTGCCCTTTTTTCCCTCTGCGCACGAGGAAAGCATCTGCGG
>JBFMBQ010000425.1:0-7850 GCA_040755115.1 bacterium | reverse complement strand
GGTCCCGACCGATGATCTGGTTCGCAAGCAACTGGATACCTACAGTAACTGCGAGAGGGTGATTTTTACACATGGTGAACCCACGCTTAATCCCGATCTTCTGGAAAGGATCAAATACGCTAAAAAATTAGGATTTCCATATATCTGTCTCGTAACGAACGGACGCCTCCTGTCTGACAAGGAATTATGTCGTAAACTTGTTGAAGCCGGATTGAACGACATAACTATATCATTGCATGGGCACATTGCGGAAATTCACGACACGCTTACGACGGTAAAGGGCAGTTTTGAGCATTCATTCCAAGCGGTTCAGAATTTTGCGGAGTTACGGGATGACTATAAGGTAGATCTCTATATCTCCACTGTTCTGAATAAGATTAATCTTCCTTATGTGTATGACATGTTGTCCACCTTCATTTCTCTGGATATAGATAAAGCCACATTTAAGCACCCGCGCATACATGGGAGATCTCTGAAGAATTTTGATCGGGTAGTGCCCACTCTATCCGAGATTGCAAAGGCTTTTAAGGATGCTATTGACAATCTTTCTAAACAACATCCCATGTCCGTAATCATTTCCCTTGTAACACTGTGTGGAACCCCATATTGCTTGATGAGCGGTTACGAAATGTTTGTCCAAAGGGATGAAATCGTATTAGGTCTTGATAAAGATAGTACGAAACTAACACGCATTGAATCAATGGAAAGTATTTGTATGAGGAAGGAATGCTCAGAGTGCGTTTATATTACCATCTGTCCCGGCGTTGAGGTGGAATACATAAAATATTTCGGATGGGACGATTACAAGCCCTGCGAGGAATATTCGCCGGCGTTTCAGGAATTTCTCAAAATGCCAGAGTATGTGGATTTAAGGGATAAAATAAAGTGGCAAACTTTCTCGGAGGATGAAAAGGCAAATATGTTAAGGGAGATAGATGACATAATTGCAGTTTTAAGATCGGGAAATGATCTTTCGGCGGACGAAAAAGCGAATATGTGTTTTGATGTGGGAAACAAGTATCTTATGCTCAATAAGCCCCACAAGGCGCTTAAGTTCTTAGATTATACAACAAAGTATATACCCAGACACAGAGGTGCTCAACTCAAGAAGGCGATGGCTTTGATCGCTTTGAACAAAATCGTGCCGGCAAAATGTGCTTTAAGGGAAGCCGAACGCTGCATGTTGGACACTCAAAGCGTTAAAGAATTAAATGAATTGAAGATATTGTTAGAGGAAGTATGATTCCGGTGTAAAAATGCATGGTGAGTGAGTTATCACTGCTGTCCAATCAAAAATCCAAGTATGTGGGGCGCGATCTCCGCATCGTGCCGGATAAAAGACAGGGAACGGAGATCCCGCCCTACAGCACATATAATAAAGAAGACTTTTTGCTCTGAAATTTTATTTAAAAAACAAATTCGGAAGAAACATGGTGATTGCGGGCACATAAGTGATGAAGATGAGGACAATGATCAAGGTGAGATAGAATGGCAGGAGGGATTTGACAATTTTCTCAATGGAAATATTGCCGATGGCGCAGCCGACGAACAAGGTGCTGCCCACAGGCGGTGTAAGCAAGCCTATTGCCAGATTTAGCAGGAGCATAATGCCAAAATGCACAGGGTCTATGCCGATGCGTGTAACAAGCGGAAGCAGCACTGGTGTTACAATCAAAATGGTGGGCGCCATGTCCATAATGCAGCCTAAAAACAGAAGCACAATGTTTATCATAACAAGCACGACCCACGGAGTTTGCGACACACTCAACATTGCATCCATTACGATGGCGGGGAGGTCCATCAAGGCGATCATTTTCCCGAATGCTGAAGCGGTGGCGATGAGAAGCATTACCGTGCTGATGGTACGGACGGATTGTCCGAAAACCCGCGCCAGGTCCGGTATGCGCAGGCTGCGGTAGATGAAAAGCGTAACAATCAGCGCCCATACGACAGCGACCGCTGATGATTCGGTCGCAGTAAATTTACCGGAGATTATGCCGCCGACGATGATGAAGGGTGTTGCCAATCCGAGCAGTGCCTCGCGTGTTATGCGCATCGCTTCGGGCAGGGAAACGCGGCGACCGCGCGGATAGTTGCGCCGCGATGCGATGACATAAGCGATAAGCATTACCATAAGCCCTAAAAAAACTCCCGGAATGATGCCTCCGAGGAACACTCTCCCGATGGACACGCCGCCGCCTGCGGCGAGACAGTAAATGATCGCATTATGGCTTGGCGGTACCAGGATGCCCTGTGTGGATGCCGTTATAGTAACATCTACTGCGTAGTCCCGATCGTAGCCTTCCTTTTCCATCATCGGAATCATCACTGAACCGATGGAAGAGGCATCGGCTACGGAAGACCCCGTAATCCCCCCGAAAAACATACTTGCCACGACATTGACCATTGCAAGACCGCCGCGAATAAAGCCGACAAAGATATTTGCAAAATCAATGAGGCGCACGGCAATGCCGCCCTCAGACATTATGACGCCTGCGAGTATGAAGAACGGAATAGTCAGCAGCGAGAATGAGTTGATCCCTTCCGCCATCTGCTGACATATAAACTGTATGGGCTGCGGCAGGTCAAGGACGAATGCGGTTGCGAAAGAAGCGATGCCGAGTGCGAAGGCAATCGGCATGCGCAGCACAACAAGTCCAAGAAAAACACCGAGAAGCACGAGCGGACCCATATCAGGATTTACCTCCGTGTGGAGTGTCTGATGGGGAGATATGACTGTCAATGCTGTCTGCATCAGCCGCCGAGCCGCCGCCTAACATGTTTCTCACACCGTAAAGGACGATGAGCGCGCCGGTAACGGGAAGCGGTATATAGCGCAGGGCGCCCGGCAGTTTTGTTGCGGGCAGGGTCTGATCCATCGTAAGAAGTATGTGCGGGATGCCCCCCACTATGAGAAGAACACCTGCGACGGCAATGAGTGCGTCCACAACCCAGGCGATGATCCGCCTCGGTCTGCGCGGCATCCATTTCATGAACAATTCCATTCGTAGATGATAGCGTTCCCGCACGCCGAATGTTGCGCCGATTAAGCCGAACCAGATGATCATGACAAGTGATATTTCTTCAGCCCACGATGAAGCGCGGTGCAGAACTTGCCTTGTGATGACAAGCCACATGATAACTGCGACCATAGTTACAAGAAGCAATTGTGTGAGAACCTTGAACAAAATTGTAATAAGGTTGAGGACGGCGTCTATGAGGCGCAGCATTTTTGCGTGTTTGCAGGTGTTATATCAATTAACTGATCAGCGTAATTCTGCTTAGGTCTACATCAAAGTATTTTTGACACTTTTGTATTTATCGCAAATCGGTATTATCAAGGCTATTTCACTGCCTGGATCCGTTCAACAAGGTCTCCGAAGCGGTCGCTGTACTTTTCATACATCGGCTGAACGCGTTCACGGAAGGGTTTGGTGTCTGGCACATTCACCTTGCAGCCTGCCGCCTTCACTTTCGTCAGGGCGTCGGTTTCGTATTTCGCCCATAAGCGGCGCTGCACCTTTTCCGAATCCTTTGCGACTTCTGCAACAAGTTTGCGGTCGGCGGGTGAAAGTTTGTTCCATGTTTTCATGCTGATTATGACTACTTCGGGCACCCGCGCATGGGCGTCAAGCGAGTAATATTTTGCTACCTCATAATGGTTTGTGGAAAGGTAACTGGCAGCGTTGTTTTCTGCGCCGTCTATGACTCCAGTCTGGAGTGAGGTATAAACTTCCTCAAAAGACATCGGTGTTGCGGCGGCACCGAGCGTGTTTGCAATATCCATCATCACCTGACTTTTCTGGGTGCGTATTTTGAGTCCCTTGAGGTCGTCGGGAGTGCGGATCGGTCGTTTTGTGTTGTAAAAACTTCGTGCGCCCGAATCATAATAAGCAAGCAGTTTGAGTCCCTTCTTCTCCAGATCGGCGCCCACTTCCTGCCCGATAGGACCATCCAGCACTTTCCAGAAATGCTCCTCGTCGCGGAAGAGGTAAGGCATGCTGAAAATGCCGATTTTTTCGGAGAATTCAGTCAATGGGGCGCTGGATACGCGGTTGATGTCAAGCGTGCCCATCTGCGTGTTTTCAATCGTCTGTGTTTCTGATCCTAACTGTGCGGATGGAAACACCTTTAATTGAATTCTTCCATTTGTGCGCTCGGATATAATTTTTCCCATATACACAAGTCCTTCAGTTGTAGGGTAGCCGAAGGGATGATCATCAGCCGCGCGGAGGATCAATTTACCTCCGGTCTTGCTTTTATTACAGCCTGAAAGCATAAAAAACATACCGATTGCCGCACATAGACATAAAGCCACAATTATTTGCAATTTTTTCAACATTGAACCTCCTGTTTTTTGCATCATAATTTAATTACGGCAATTATATCACACATTAAATAGCAGGGTAAAGCGGATATGGCTTGTATGCAAAAAGTTCAAGGTGCACAGGCACCCCCGACAAAGCCGAAAAATGCAATAGAAAAGTTTAATAGGATTTTATTATTCGGATTCAAAAGATTATTACCAGATAACATCAAATATCTCAATCATCTCATCTTTTCCCTTAAGTTTTTTCAATCCCAGTGAACTGAAATCAGCGTTCACCTTACCACGGATGACAGAGTAGGTTGACGCCGATATACGGATTTCGTCGGCGTCGGTAAGGCTCTCAACGCGCGCAGCCATATTAACCACATCGCCAAAGACATCGCTGCCTTCTATGATTCCATCTCCCGTGTTTATTCCTATGCGTATTTTTATTTTGTGTTCGTCCGTTTCATCTCTGTTGTGTTCCTGGAGAACAGTCTGCATTTTTATTGCGGCGTTTACTGCACATTCCGGTTTTTCAAAAAGCGCCATTATTGAATCGCCGATAGTCTTGATGATACGCCCCTCGTTTTCCTCTACGATAGGGAATAACAATTCATTGTGTTTGTTCAACAAGGAACTGGCTACTAAATCGCCGTGTTTTGAGGTATATGTGGAATATCCGACTATGTCGGTAAACATAATCGTTAATTCTTTTTTCATCTGGCTCATCAGTTTTCGTGAAATAACCGCTGTGTTGTCCTTGTTTATTTTGAACAATGCGCCGCCGGGGTTATCTTCAACATCGCATTTATGGATCCCTATTTTTAAAATTGTTCCCGGATTTACCGATGCTCTTGCGGTTACGCTTGAGTTGCTGGACATGCTGTAAATGATGGGGAGCAGTTTATCAATGTAAACCTTGTATTGTCCGATCTTCTCCGAGATTGTTTTGCGCAGCAGAATTAACTTTCGCATATTATCGGATTCGCTTTGTGTTATTTGTTTTGTTTTGGAAAGCGGCAAAAGTCTTCTGAGTTCTTTTTCAATGATCAGGCGTTTTCTGTTTAATTCTTCCATTTCACGGACGGCGTTTTCGTAGCGAACACGCACAGGGAGGGGCACGCCGACTTCAATGATTGTCTGCGTTTTATCTGATGCTCCGAACTCGTCCGCTTCAACGCTTCTGACGGCAACAACCCGTCCGCCAATGAGCGAAAAACTGCCTTTCCCATCACTGTATAAGCCTCCGTCAGTAATAATCTCGCAGTGATGTGCTTTTTCAGAGAAGTAAATGTTACCACCCGCTCTCAATCTTGCCCGTTTCGCGGAAACCAGAAACATGTCGCCAGCCGCCTGCACCTTTTTGTTTGTGCATTCCTGAATGTCTCCCTGCACTTGAAGGAAGCCGCCCGCAACCACTTCTGAAGCGATGATATTTCCCTGAACAACAACATGATGACCGGCGATGATCGTGTGATCTCTTGGCACATCGCCTGATATTTTAATCATCCCGTCAAAATTAATCATTTGGGGAAATGCTTCTTTAGCGGGGTTGAACTCCTTGCATTCAATAACGCAGTAAGCCTCTTTAACCCGGCTGACATAGCCGTCTATGACAGCAAAAAGTTTGAGTCCGTCATCGGAAAGGCGCGTGTTAATCCCTGCCTGTATTTCAATATCTTTTCCTTCCTGCGGCATGAGCGTCTCACCGAGCACATTTGTCCCCTTTACCCCGGGTTGTGCCGGTTCCTTTTCTACGATGAGTTGTCCTTTTTTTACCCGGAATAAATTTTGTTCTTTATTGACATCATCTCTGAAACGCTCAATGATCACAGCATTTTTACCGGCGACCGGCGGTTTTCCCACAGCCGCTTTTATCACTGTTGTAATTGTTATTTTTGCAGGAATGCTTTTGGCGATTCCCGACTCAATGCCGAAAACGATATTATTGGATTTTAAGGTCTCATTTATGAACTCCTGGTTGATTTCAGGTTGTGCGCCGCTGCCCGGAACAATTACTAAAACTGCCTCCATGTCCTCCTTGCGTAACTTGACTTTGAATTTCCATTCTTCGTAGTTATCTTCCCTTACGCAGGGTTTCCCATTAGAAAGTCCTGCTAACCCCGGTATGGCGGCGGTCAATTTAAGACCGTCTTTGGATATAGTGACATTTTCACCGCGAACAAATTCAATGTCATTGCCCGGCTTCGGTTTCAGTATTTGCCCGAGAACGGTCATGCCGGGATTGCCGGGCGCAGCGGGCTGTTTGACAATGATCGCCTGGTCAAGTTCCACCGGCACGCCTGCCGTTGGGGGTTGTCCCGGCAGTCTTTTTTCTTCTTCGGAGACTGAAAATTCCACGAGTTCCATCTGCGGGATCAGGATGGCGTCTTTCCCGTTCTCTGGTGGAATACCCCTTGCAACGGCGATTACTTTGTTAAACATCTTATTCTTAACGATGTTCTCCATCACATCGTAATCAACTCCGACACGGACACCGCTCTCGTAAAGTTTTTTCAATATGTCAAACTCCGATATTGCGCATTCGTTGTCCTCGGTTTCAACCTTTATCAAAGCCAGCATATTATTATTGTTCAGACTGCATGCGACGGAAAAAGTCCGCTTCCTGGCTTCCACCGGTCCGCCTTCAATCTGAAGCAGGGCTTCATGTTGCCTCTTAAGCAGTTCCGTTCGCATGTTATACTACCTTATATCTATATTCTCTGACCGTTGTTTTTTTGATATATTTCTTCTTCCAACATAAAATTCACTTTCTTTTGTTATCTTGAAGTTTGGCTGGGGGAGATGCCGCTCGTCAAATCCTTAATCATGAAGACACATTCCGGGAGACGGTATCCTCTTTTCCTGTAAAATGGAGCGGCTTCAATCCATGAATCTGTAATAATTCTTACAGCCCCCAGTTCGGCAGATTTCAGTTCAGTAATTTGTTCAAGTTTTGAGCCAACACCCAGATCACGATATTCAGGCAGTACCGCAAAATAACTTAACCAAACGCTTACACCATTAAAGACTGATGCAATCATGCCGATTACCTTGTCATCATCCAATGCTACTATGCAGAGATCTCCGCAGGCTTTTCGTATCTTTTTCATTGCATCCTTATTGATGTCCACGCCAATCCCGACTTTTTTCAACAATTTAACTATACCAAGGATATGTTTATCTTTTGCCACAATGAATTTAATTTCTTTCATTTTAATGTCCCCGCTATGGCACCATGTTTTTGCATTATTCATGTGCATGTGCTTTTTATATTTTAGATTGTATAAGTTTTATATAGTTCATCATTACTGTCACCTTTGGAGTGCGACATCACGATGTCGCTTTCATTTACGGCGACATGTCGCCGTATAACCATGTCCCTGCGTGTGGTAAGCAGGGAAAAAGCGGTCTCGTGCCACCGCACTCTTACCTAAATTGAGCGATTCTATCTGTGTTATTGTTTCCTCTAATGGGTGATCATCATTGTTACGGAACTTTGTAGGGGTGCGGCAAGCCGCACCCTCTTGGGCAGGGC
>JBFMBQ010000424.1:0-4437 GCA_040755115.1 bacterium | reverse complement strand
CACCTTCAATACTGGCGCTATTTGAAAGATATAGTGCGCGGCGACCTCGGACCGTCGTTCAAATCGCCTGACTGGAGTGTGAACGAGATGATCGCCCGCACGCTGCCGGTGTCGCTCATACTCGGCGGCTGCGCGTTGATGTTCGCCCTCATCATCGGTATCACAACTGGCTTCATCGCAGCGCTGCGGCAGAATACAGCCGCCGATTATTCCTCAATGGCGTTCGCTGTTGTCGGCATCTCGGTGCCGAACTTCGTTGTCGCTGCGCTTCTGATGTATGTATTTGCTGAAAAACTTGGTGTATTTGATGTCGCCGGCTGGGGCACTATAAAACAACTTGTGCTGCCGGTTACAACGCTTGGGCTGCCTTATGCCGCCTACATCGCCCGCTTGAGCCGCGCAGGACTGCTTGAGGTGATACGGCAGGATTACATTCGCACCGCACGCGCTAAAGGGCTGCGAGAACGCACCATACTGCTGCGCCACGCTATCAAGCCTGCTATTCTGCCGGTTGTTTCGTTTCTTGGTCCTGCCGCCGCCGCCATCCTCACCGGGTCGCTCGTGGTGGAAAAAGTTTTTCAGATACCGGGACTTGGCTGGCACTTCGTGCATTCCGCTCTTAACAGGGATTACCCGATGGTGATGGGCACGGTGATTGTTTACAGCACAATGCTTATACTATTTAACCTCCTCGTTGACCTCACTTATGCGTTTCTTGACCCGAGGATTACTTATGATTGATTAAGTTTGTTTTAGGCGCGATTGGGTAATCGCGCCCTACAAATTATCGGAAGATATTCATGTATGAGCCGACATGGAGGATGGTTTTGCCGATGACAGACCGCGGCGGCGGCTCAATTGAGAAGGGCTGGATTTTGAAGTTGAGAAATTGCGGGAAATGCTCGCGGACATCAAGCAGTGCGGAGATGGTAACGGCTGGGATACTTGATGCGATGCCTGCGAAGTGCCCGCGGCTGATGTGATTGTGAGTGGTATTCGGCGAAGAGGTCTGCATCATTATTTCAGGCTGGTAGCCGTTCATTGACCCCCATAAACAAGAATCTGTTTCTGCGCCCTGCATCTGCCCTGTGTATTCAAGGACAGCGGCTGAAATATTTCCCCATCGCTTATCGCCTGTGAGGTTATAAAGAGAGAGGAAAAGAGGGACGGCGGCGATGCCGAACCAGTCAAGGTGCTGGCTTGCCGTGGATGCTGATGAGCCGCCCTGCGTTCGGAAGCGGCAACTGCCGAGCGGGGAATCGCCCGGGAACGGGACATTGCAGCAGAAGATACCCGAAAGTATAAACTCGGCGGCTTTCAGCGCAGAAGCGAGGTATTCTTCATTTTCTGTTTGCTTATGGAGAGAAAGCATAGCGCGCAGGACAGAGACAGCGACTTCTCTTGACGGCGCATGGGGAGAGAGTGGAGAAATATCTGCATAGCAGCGGTCGCTGGCATTTTTCAGGAGGAAAACCGAGGCGCGGAGGGCAGCGGTGAGATATGCCTCGTTTCCGGTCTCGTTGAAAATTTCCATAAGCGCGCAAACCGCCGATGCGGTCTGGACAGAGCCTTTTTTGTCATCGGGGAGCGTTTCGGGCGGCGACACAGGGAATGCGCCCGAGTCGTGTTGATGTTTGAGGATAAAGTCTGCGGCGTTTCTGCAATAGAGCATCCAGCGCGGGTTGGCGTCTGTGTGCGCCGCAGCGAGGCGATTAAGTTGTATGTAGCGGCTGATCATTTCGCACAAAGACAGTAGAAAGAGCGGGTATCTGGCGGTGTTGCCGTTTGTCCATCTTCGTGTGCCGAGGTGATAAGCGGTGAAGAAGTTATCCTGCGGTGCGCTGCTGGCGAGGAAGAAATCGGCGGTGTCGAGGGCGATGCGTTTGAGGCGCGCCATTTCTGTTTCTGCTGCGATTTGATAAAGGGATGCGGCGATCTGTAGGTTGCCGCCCGGAGAGCCGCCGATCAGAGTCGCCTTCCGCGGGAAGAGATTGCGCGATATGGTCTGGACGAAGCCGATGGCATCAGTTCGCTCTATGAAGAAGTGATTCATCAGATGAAGCACTTTGCTTGTTACATAAGTGGTCCAGTCGGTTTTGCTGCTTGGCACAAAAGAGAGATTATCCCATGCTGTCTGGATGAGGTGTTGTTGTGAGGCATCTGATGCGGGTTCAGAAATGATGAAAAATGTTCGCTCGTAAGTGAGTTGCTCTTTCAGCGTCCAGAATTTTTTTTCATTTGCAGGTTCAAGATGGAGGAGGCGGAAGGCGGCTGGGTCTGTGGCGGACTCGCAGCCGGGCATGGCGATAGTGATTTCGGTGAAGTCGCCGCTGGAGTAGGTTCGTATTGAGGCGATGTCATCTTGTGAGTTGGCAGGCGAAGAAAAGAGCGAGATAGATGTGTTCTTGTCACTGACCATAGAGCATGCCGGCACAGCGCATCGGTCTTCCAGGAAGGAGAGTCCCAGTTCGGCGCCGCGGCGCGGGAAGCGGGCGGAGGGGATTCCGTTGCCGTCATACATGACGGCTGGGATGAGCCAGGATGCCGGGACGATGCGCTTTATGATGTTGAAGTAAATTCTGAGGGAGCCGCTGGCTTTGATATTCCACTTGCGGCGGATGGTCAGGAGGTTTTCGGAGTAGTTAAACCGGTCGGTGATGGTGGAGTCTGCGAATTGGGCGGTAACGATTGGGAGGTCTATTTTTATAGACCGAGCAAACACGATTGAGCCGTTAAGGTTAAGTTGATATGGCAAGATACACAGCGGCTCGCCCTGATAAGAAAGGTTGAGTAAGTGTTTATAAGCAGTTGCTTCAAGCATTTTAATGGCTTTAGGCTTCAGGCTTTAGAAAAGATTCTTTTGCGAGAATAGAATTATTTTTTCTGTCGTTTTTTCGCCCTGTCAAATATTTCATCTATCGTCTGACCTTTATAGAGTCGTCGTGATATTTCCACATAATCTGTGGGTTCGCGGTGAAAAAGAGAAAGGAATCTCAGGGCAGCGGTGGGTCCGAGAGCCTTATTCAAGGCTTCTATACCCCTGATTCTTATTTCAGTGTCATCTATTATTTCTGTTTTTCTCGTTTGCATTATCTTTGCTTTTCTCATCGGTGTCCTCCTGATCTGATATAATCAACAGGATTTAAAACCTTAATCTTGAGTTTTAATCGTTTAGCCTGTTTGATAAGTTTATCATCACAGGTCAGAAAAAAATCGGCGTTGATATAATGTGCACATGCTAAATGGACGGCGTCTTTTGATTCAAGTCTTCCTTTTCGCTGTAACGATTTGGCAATTTTGTAGATGTTTTCCTCCGGTTCTACAAATACTTTACAAAGGTTAGAAAGGCGTATAACCTCATATTTTCGCTCAGGAAAAGGGCATAAAATTGTTTCATCTTCATGCATAAAAGACCAAACCAGTTGAATTTCACCTCTTTCTGCTTTTTCAAAAATGTCCTGACATGCCACGGCCTCTATCTGAATTCTTACCTGATTGGGGTCATCAAAGGATCGTTGAAAGCAGTTGTAATCAAGGTATATTAAATTCATATCTGAATCTACGCTACGATCATATCCCCTTAGTTTTATTTCGCTGTCATGTTTACAATATTACCATCCTCATTGAATTTCTACTTCGTCAAGAGCATCTTTGAACCTCTGTATCCTGTCTCCCACCTTCTTTCTGTATGGATTTTTACTTGTCCCCCAGAATTCAGCAAACTTTTGGTATTCATGTTTGGATATTTTAAAGAAAGTCGGCACATCCTTTTTTTCTTTGCCTTTACCGCGGTATAAACGGTAAAATTTATGGACCGCTTTGAAAATACCATCAATCACTTTATGTAGATCTGTAGTGATACAATCATCTTTATGCTCGCATGCATAACGGAATTGTTGCTCAGAATTTCCAGAGCTTATGATCTGTGCTAACTTTTCCCATGCTAAGTGAAGAACAAGCCATTTTGCATAACCCCTTTCACGATCACCACGGGCAACAGATTTTACCTGGTGCATCAGCCAGTAGCGGGAAAGATAAAAAGATATTGAGCGTGAACTAAAAATTGTCCGATAGTACCTTGTATCAAACAAACCCTCTTTTGTTCTTGTTACGATACTTGGATTAAAGTCGCATGCAGCTACTGCCTGTGCTATCTCATCCTTTCTAATTTGGTAGAATCCTTGACTACCAACCTGCCACTTCGCTTCGGATTTTGTCTGCCGCTTTCTAAGATATTGATATCCCCGTTTTCTTAATTCGCGTTCCAGAAATACCTGCACATGATCGTTTGAAATAAGGTCGGAAGGTTTTATTGATTCCAGTGCAAAAAGTCTCGTCGTTAGCATACAAAAAAGAGTAAAAGAGCACTTGAAAAACAACAACATGCAAATAATAATGAACTATGCAGACCTTCAAAGACAAACAGAAACAATTTTT
>JBFMBQ010000423.1:0-2466 GCA_040755115.1 bacterium | reverse complement strand
AAAATCTTTATAGTTAATTAAAAAAAGTGAGATGCAAGAGGGGAGATGGGAGACGAAAAAATCATCTCACATTTCACATCTAACTTCTACCATCTCACCTCTACCCGCTCATCCACCCCGCCGCGTCTTTTGGGTGGTAAGTGATGATTATGTCCGCCCCTGCGCGCTTTATTGCCGTGAGATTCTCCAGCGTTATTCGTTTTTCATCAAGCCAGCCGGCTCGTGCCGCGGCTTTCACCATAGAATATTCACCGCTCACATTGTAAGCAGCAAGAGGAAGTGTACACATCGTGCGTGTGCGGAAGATCACATCAAGGTAAGCAAGGGCAGGCTTCACCATAACGATGTCCGCACCTTCAATTATATCCATATTCACTTCACGGAGAGCCTCCATTGCGTTCGGCGGGTCCATCTGGTATGAGCGTCTGTCGCCAAACTGGGGAACGGACTCTGCTGCGTCACGGAACGGACCATAATAAGCGGACGCGTATTTCGCCGAATATGCCATTATGGGGATATTTGAGAGGTCTGCCTCATCCAGCGCGCTGCGGACTGCTCCTACACGCCCATCCATCATATCCGACGGCGCCACAATGTCCGCACCGGCGCGCGCCTGCGACAATGCCGTCCGCGCTATCAGAACCACCGTCGCATCATTGTCAACCTCGCCGTCCCTGATCACGCCGCAGTGACCGTGACTTGTATACTCGCACAGACAGACATCTGTTATCACCACAAGATTCTTCGCCTTCTTTTTTATCGCCTTAACTGCACGCTGAACGATGCCGTCATCATTATAAGCGCCGCTCCCGACCTCATCTTTCCTGCCGGGAATGCCAAACAGTATCACTGACGGTATCCCGAGTCCTTCAATTACCAATGCCTCGTCAACTGCCATGTCAATTGAGAAACGGAAAATTCCCGGCATTGATGGAATTTCCTCCTTCAATCCCTTGCCTTCAATAATAAACATCGGCATAACAAGATCGCTCACCGTTACTTCAGTCTCACGCACCATTCGGCGCATAGTCTCCGTCCGCCGCAGCCTTCGGGTTCGGTATATCGGATAATTCATAACCGCCTCCTTTATTCAGTAGGGGCGCGGCTTGCCGCGCACTCTTGGGCAGGGCATGCCCTGCCCCTGCATTTTATTCAAAAATCGCCCATTTTAGGTTTCATATATTTCGCAATTTCTTCAGCAATCGCTTCAACCGTGTGCTCTTGCGGCACTATATCAACCTTGAACCCTGTCTTTTTCGCTGCCTCCGCTGTGGTCGTACCTATGCATGCTACTGTTGCCTGCATAAAACGATCCTGTGGCAGTCCCTCCACACGCCTCATAAAATTGTGCACTGTTGACGGACTCGTAAACACAATACAGTCAACCTCGCCCTCCATCAGAAGTCTCATGCCCTCGTCGCCGCTTGTGTCATCAATAACCGTTCTGTAGGCTACCACTTCATCAACCACCGCGCCGGCATCGCCCAATGCTTCAGGCAACTCCCTGCGTGCAATATCCGCCCGCGGCAGCAGCACTCGCCTGCCCACAAGTCCATAATTCTTCAGAGTTTCTGCAACAGACGAACCGGTAAATTTTTCAGGAATTATTTCAACATCAATTCCATAATTTTTAAGTGCGGCTGCGGTTTTGCTTCCCACCGCCGCATACCGCGCCCGCTCCGAAATGCCTGATGCACCGAGTTCCTGCGCACGGCTGAAGAAAAAATCCACTCCGTTGACGCTCGTAAATACGATAAAATCATAACTTTCAATATTACGGATGCCTTCATCAAGTGCGCTGCTGTCTTGCGGCGGCAAAATTTTTATCACAGGCATCTCCTCAGCACGCAGCCCATATTCCTTCAGCAGCCGTTTCAACTCTTCAGACTGCCCTTTTGCACGGGTTAGTAAGACAATTTTTTCTTTTTTCATTGCTAACTTAAATGAAAAAAGAATATTGAATAACGAACAAGGAATTTTGAATCAAGAAGTTCTCCAATCTTCCGCATCAAATTCTTGTTTTCCTTCAACATTCTGCGGTTCCTTGTTCAATATTCAATATTCAATGCCTACTTCTACAATTTTTATTTAAGGCGCGATTTGGTAATCGCGCCCTACAATCCACTTCTTATTTCCTCAAGTATTTTTTTACCGCCCATATCAAGCAGCCGATGTGCGAGTCTGATACCAAGGTCTTCAGCCTCATCCACGCTGCCTTCAATTGAGGCACGGAACAAATCTTCCCCATCCAGGCTTGCGATGCAGGCGTCAAGGACAAGTTTTCCGTTCAGACATCGTGCCAGTGCGCCGATGGGAATCTGGCAGCCGCCCTCAAGTGTTCTCATAAGAGCGCGTTCGGCGTTGACTTCACACCAGGTCGCCTCATCATGCAGTTCTGCGACAAAAAGATGTGCATTTTCATCATTCGCGCGCATTTCCACCGCAATCGTGCCCTGCCCCACCGCT
>JBFMBQ010000422.1:0-3765 GCA_040755115.1 bacterium | reverse complement strand
AACCCGCTCTTGTTTTCGGTAAGATCATTTGTTTTACTGATTTCAGGTATATATATTTCCTGTCCGTCTCTGATGAAATCCGCCAGATTCAACGCCGATTTGTCCGCATAGGCGGTAAAGCCGCCTGCCGCTTCAACCGCATCAATCCAGCGTGAGCCTGGTTTCAGTGAATAAACATCCGGTTTAAGCACAGCGCCTTTGACATGGACACGAACAGGGGCTGGTTCTTTATAGTTTATGTTGATGTCCTTTTTTTTAGAGGCGCTGCCTATGATGCCTGCCTGGTAGAGACGAATGAGTCCGCCCGCAAGCATAAGAACGACGAAAAAAACAAGTATGATCTTGTGCGTTCGTGTCAGCGACCTTTCCATAAACGATGCTTTTCCTAAAAATTTGTTTAATAATAACAGAAAGAATAACGCTGATCAATGCGCCCTGCACAATCACCAGCCGCATTTTATCCTGTTTTTTATATTGATCCCGGATTATTCACCGCAGAGGGCGCAGAGAGCGCAGAGGAGATAAATTTCACATCGTAGATGAAAAGAATTTTTTTTACATTGAACATCACCCTTAGGGTGAAAATTTTATCCTGATTTCAGAATGTGTGCCTATGCGGAAGCAAGAGAAAAACTTCCCCGCGTCCTCAGCGTTCTCCGCGGTTAATATGAATAATTCAGGTTGATATTGAAATTTGCGTTTAATACATATATAATCTGTCCTTGATCCTGAAAGGTTGTATATGCCTGTAGGGGATACATTTAAGGGTAAAATGATAAAGTCTAACAGAAGCATTCTGTCATCAATAATGTTCGTATTAGTTCTGTCCTCAGTGCTCTGTGCGCAGGCGGGCAAGCCGGCTGATCAGAAGGTGGAACACAAACTGCGCCCCGGCGACAAGATTCAGGTGCGGATACCTGCGGAAGTCCAACTGAGCGGCGAATACGAGGTGATGCCGAACGGGAAATTTTATTTCCCCGTTCTGGAGGGATTTGACCCGGGTTCGGTGCAGGTTGAGGGACTTACGGTATCTGAAGTGGAGGAAAAGATCCGTAATATGCTCGTCAAGTATTATGCAGACCCTACAGTAACAGTTGAAGTTATGCAGGCAGGTGTTATGTTAGCCACAATGGTTTCAATATACAGTCCCGGCGGCGCATCAGGTAACTTCCATTATCAGGAAGGGATGCGCCTTCTTGACCTGCTCATAATGGCAGGCAGTTTCTCATCCGAAGCCAATCTGCACAAAGTAGCGTTGTTCAGGGGCGATGATGTAACCTACTACGATATTTCAGACCTCGTTCAGGGACGGGATTTAACAAATAATATTCCACTTAAAGAAGGCGATTACTTCATTATACCCAGCATTGTGGAATATACGAAGATGAGGGTGATCGTGCTCGGGCAGGTGGCATCGCCTGGGACACACTTTCTTGCCGAGGGCTCTCAGGCACTGGATGCGATAGCCGTCGCCGGCGGCACAGTGGGAAGAGCAGCGGTCGGGAAAACCTATATTATCCGTGTTGAGGACGGCAAACCCGTTACGATTCCAGTGGATATAAAAGCCCTGATAACGCGGGCAGACATAGTGGAAAATCAAAAACTGCGCAATGGCGATGTGGTTTTCGTTCCAGAAACAAGCAGAGTTGATATACGCCGCATCATGAGCGATCTGATAAACCTTAATATACTGAAGAATCTTTCTGAATAATGATAACAAGGATGGAGAAAAAAAGACAGCGGGGAAACAGACAGGCATGGCTGAAGCGTATGCTGATGGCTGCGGCGTTTGTTTTGTGCTTCCTGTATTTCATATTTTCGTTTGGCAGGCTACACTATTATAACTACCTTGAACAGCGCAATCTGGCTGCTGTTAAGGAAGAGAACAAACAACTGAAACAAAAAGCGGAGATGTTACGCGGGGAGAAGAAAAATTTTCTTGACCTTGATTATCTGAAAGATTATGCACGCAGGAAGTTGTTCATTATGGATAAGGACGAAGTGCCGATAAGAATTATAAATTCACCAAAAGAAGATGTTCAATCGGGCGGTGAAAAAGAAGAAACTGATAAGAATGAGAGATGAGTTTGCACTTAAGCGATTTTCTCTGTTTTCGGTAAATAAGAAATGACTTTCAGGCTTCACTGCATTACCTGAAGTCTGAAGGCTGAAGTCTAATTTAAAGCAAAGGTGGCGTGGAAAAATTGGAGTATTCACCAGGACAGGTGATGGAAGGCAAAGTGGTAGACATTACAAAGTTCGGGGCGTTCGTCAAACTGCCCGGGGGCAAAACAGGGCTGGTCCACATCTCCCAGATAAGCGAGGACTATGTTAAAGAGGTAGCCGATTATCTTACAGTGGGCAAGCCTGTTTTTGTGAAGATTGCGGCGATAGACGACAAGGGCAGGATACAACTTTCAATGAAGGGAATCACCGAAGATGCGATAAAAGTGGCGGTGAAGCAGGAAGAAAAGAAGCCCTGGACCGGTCGTGAAGAACATCATAGGGAGCCGCGCATCAGAGAGGGCAGAGAAGGTCCTTATGAAGATTCTTTTGAGAGGAAACTTCGGAACTTCATGCGCCAGAGCGAGGACCGCCTCGTTGACATCAAGCGCAACATAGATGCCAAGCGCGGGATAAAGAAAAAAAAGCGGCAGACTACCAGATGAATCTGGCGCACGAAGTTCACGGTAAGATGTAAGCCGGAAGATGTGAGGGGATAAAAATTGTCCTCTCAAAACCACAACAAAGATAAATTGGATGATGAAGAGTCATCCACTACGGAAAAACAGCGATTTTCCTATTCCGAAACCATCAGCCGTCTTGAACGGCTTATCCATACCTTTGAGCGGATGAATCTTGCGGAGTATATCTCCCTGCTTCAGAGACCGAGGCGGCTCATTTTTCTTAATTTCCTTGCAGGGCTTTCGCGTGGTCTCGGCATCGGAATCGGGATGACTCTGCTTGCTGCTATAGTGTTATATATTTTGAGTTTGCTTGTTGATCTTCCGCTAATCGGTTCTTATGTTGCGAAGATAGTAAAAATCGTGCATGAGGAGACAAAGAGGGGATTTTAAAAGTAGGTAGTAGGCAGTAGGTAGTAGGCAGGGAATTTAAAGACGAAACTTTCACGCAGAGGGTGCAAAGAGGGGCGCGATTGGGTAATCGCGCCCTACAATTTTATATGAATTTCTAAAGGATAAAACTGATGAGGAAAAGTAAAGATACAAGATGGAACAGGGGCGAGGTTTTCATAAAATTGCCCGTGAAGAGGGTTGCAAAGGAGTAAGCAATGAAGCCGTAACCGATGCCGCGGGAAATGGAATAGGTCAGCGGAATGAGGATTATGATGAGGAAAGCAGGAAGTGCGGATTCAATACGGGAGAAATTAATTTCGCTGACAATGGTCATCATCAGGAAGCCGGTAACGATGAGAGCAGGGGCGGTGGCGGCAGGGGGGACGATTTTAACGACAGGCGAGAAGAAGGCGGCTGCGAAAAAGAGGAGCGCAACTGTAACCGATGCGAGTCCGGTGCGCGCCCCTTCGCTTATGCCGGCGGCGGATTCAATGTAAGTTGTAACAGAGGATGCGCCGAAAAAGCCGCCTGTCATCGCTGCGAGCGAGTCAACAGTGAGCACACGGTTTAAACGAGGCAGTATCGTTCCCCTGCGTATGTAGCCAGCCTGCTCGCCGAGTGCGGTAACAGTTCCGAGTGTATCAAAGAAATCAACCATAAGGAAGGCGAAGACTATGGCGGCGGCGTC
>JBFMBQ010000421.1:0-4388 GCA_040755115.1 bacterium | reverse complement strand
AGGGCGTGAAAAAGGGGCAAGGACGATAAACGGCTATGGTATGTTAGTGCATCAGGCTGCGGAGGCATTTCGTATATGGACGGGCAAGGAGGCGCCCGTTGAGGTTATGTGGGCGGCAGGGTTGAATGAGATGCAAAACAGGGTCAAGTTTGATTAGCATGTTGCACCCCCAAACGAGTTTGGCGGTGGCACAGTTGAAAGAGATGCAAAACAAATTAATGACAAGTTGAACGGTTCCCATGTTCACAGCGCCAAAAAAACTCGGCGAGGTTCTTGTAAAGAGGGCTCTCATCACGCCCGCACAACTTGGTGAGGCGATGGATGCGCTCGGCAGGGATGGGAACAGGACAATATCCGAGTATCTGATAAAAAGAGGATATGTTTCTGAGAAGGACTTATTAAGAGTTGAGAGCGAGCAAATAGGTTTCGCTTATATTGATCTTTCCGAGACGGCTCCTGAACCGCGGATGGTAAGAAGTATTCCGCGCCATATCGCAGAGAAGTATAAGGTGGCGGTGATCGGCAGAGAGGAGCGGAAGATCATTCTGGCGATGGCGAACCCGTTCAACATCTTCGCCATTGATGACATAAAGGTGCTGACCGGCTGCGATGTCATCCCGATGTTAGCATCTGAGAGCCAGATTCTGGAATTACTGAACAATGTGTTCAGCCAGATTGATTCGGCGTCCGAAATTCTTGATGAAATAGTTGAAGAGGATCAAGAAATAAAGGCGCTTGAGGAAGAGGAGAGCCTGACCACGACGCAACTGATGGCGATGAGCGATGAAGCGCCCATCGTGCGGCTCTCAAATTCCATAATAATGCAGGCGGTCAAAGCCAGCTCCAGCGACATCCATGTGGAGCCTTCAAAGAACAATGTGCGGATACGGTTCAGGGTTGACGGTGTTCTGCATGAGACGATGAAATTCCCGCGCAAACTGCATGCGGCACTGGTGTCACGGTTCAAGATACTCGCGCGTCTTGATATTGCCGAGCGGCGCGTCCCGCAGGACGGGCGGATACCGCTTCGGGTGGAAGGCAGGGAGATTGATCTGCGCGTCGCAACGGTGCCGACCGTGTGGGGAGAAAAGGTAACGATGCGCATACTTGACAAGTCAAGCATCCTCATCGGAATTGAAAACCTCGGTTTCGTTTCTGATGACCTTAAAGTTTTTAGAAAACTTATATCAAAACCTTATGGGATCATCTTCTCTACAGGACCGACCGGATCAGGGAAAACCACCACACTTTATGCCGTCCTGAATGAACTGAATAAAATGGAATCAAACCTGATCAGTATAGAAGACCCGATAGAGTATCAGTTAGAAGGCATCTCGCAGGCGCAGGTGAACCCGAGGGCTGGGCTTACCTTCGCCACCGGCTTGCGCTCTATGCTGCGCCAGGACCCTGACATCGTTATGGTCGGCGAGTTGCGCGACCGTGAAACCGCAGAGATAGCGATCCACGCATCGCTTACAGGGCACCTCGTTTTAGCCACCATCCATGCAAACGACTCATCCAGCACCGTCACACGGCTGTTTCACATGGGAGTAGAGCCGTTCCTTGTCGCTTCATCTGTCATCTGCGTTCTCGCCCAGCGCCTGGTCAGGAAAATATGCCCTGACTGCAAGGAAGAATACACACCGCCCGCTGACGCGCTGAAACGGCTCGGGATCCCCGGAGGAACCCCGCTTTACCGCGGCAAGGGCTGCGAGTTCTGCCGTGAGACTGGGTATCAGGGTAGGACCGGTGTGTTTGAACTGATGGAAATTGATGACGAGTTGCGTTTTCTCATCAACGAGAAGGCATCCTCGCCGGCGATACGCAAGAAATCAATTGAGCGGGGGATGTACACACTCCAGCAGGACGGCATCAGGAAGGCGATCAGCGGGATCACGAGCGTTGAGGAAATTTTGAGGGTATTGTATGAGGCGGGGTGATGGATGGGCGGGTGCGTAGTGAGTGGATTTCAGCCATAGATGGATTGAAAAAGTTTGAACAATTTATATAGGGATTGAAAAATGGCGACAGCGGTGAAAAAGAGAATCGGCGACCTGATGGTGGAGCACGGACTCATTACCGAGAAGCAACTTCGTGACACACTTGAAGTGCAGAGGTCTTCAGGTGAACTCATAGGAAAGATCCTCGTAAATTTAGGATATGTAACCGAAACGGACATTCTGAAAATGTATGCGCTCCAGATCGGCGTGCCGTTCGTTGACCTGTCAAGGATCAAAATTGTGCCGACGATAGCAAAGTCCCTGCCCCCTCATGTTGCGCAGAGACACATGATTATTCCCATCAGCAAGGACAGAAAAAAAATAGTCCTCGCAATGGCGAATCCGCTCAATGTCTTTGCGATTGATGAGGTGAAACTTGTTACTGGACTTGATGTTGTGCCTGTGCTTGCGCATGAAGAGCAACTGATGCTTGCAGTGCATGCCAACTACGGCGTTGACGAGAGCACGATCCGTGCGATTGAGAGTCTGAGAAAACTCGGAATAGACCCGGACGCAGTTGAGCGTATGGAATTTGATGAAGACGAGGATATTGCCTTCACCAATGTAAAGCAACTCATAGAAGACACGCCGATCATAAAACTCCTGAATGCGATAATAGTGCAGGCGATAGAGGCGCGCGCCAGCGACATCCACATAGAACCCTTGCGCGAGCGCATACGCGTTCGCTACCGTGTTGACGGGGTGTTGTATGAAAGTATGAGTCCGCCGAAAAAGATTCAGCCCGCGCTCATATCGCGCGCAAAGGTGCTGGCGGATATGAACATTGCAGAGCGGCGCGTCCCGCAGGACGGGCGCATTAATCTGGTCGTCGGCGGCAGAGAATATGATTTCCGCGTCTCAAGTTATCCCACGCAATACGGTGAAAAAATCGTTATGAGAATACTTGATAAAAGCAGCGTCCTGCTCGGACTCAACCGACTCGGCTTCAGCACCGAAGTGCAGAACATGTTTGAAGAAACGATTCTCTCGCCCGTAGGCATGCTGCTTGTTACAGGTCCCACAGGCAGCGGGAAAAGCACAACCCTTTATTCGGTTCTCAATAAAATAAACTCAACGACCGTTCACATCCTCACGGTTGAAGACCCGGTTGAATATATGATTGAAGGGATAAACCAGGTGCAGGTGAATCCGAAAGCAGGACTTCAATTTGCGAACACCTTGCGCTCCTTCTTGAGGAATGACCCTGACATAATCATGGTGGGTGAAATCCGCGACCTTCCCACAGCCGAAACCGCCATACAGGCAGCCCTTACAGGGCATCTTGTGCTGACCACGCTGCACACGAACGATGCCCCGAGCGCTGCGACAAGACTCATTGATATGGGTATTGAACCGTTTCTGGTGGCATCGTCTGTTATCGGCTGCCTCGCACAGCGGCTCACACGCGTTCTGTGCCCGGAATGTAAAGACCCATATAAGCCGCAGGATGATGTCCTCAGGATGTTAGGCATCACACCGGAGGAGGGTCGGGGACTGACCTTTTACAGACCTATGGGATGCGACTACTGTCAGGGACGCGGTTATCGCGGCAGGATTGGCATATTTGAATTAATGCCCATTGACGATCACATTCGCGATCTGATTGTGCAGAAAGTGAGCGCGGTAAAACTCCGCGAAGTCGCCCTGCGCGCAGGAATGCAAACTCTTCAACAGGATGCAGTGAAGAAGATCATTCAAGGCATCACCTCCGTTGAAGAAGCCATGAGAGTTGTCTATCTTGCGTGATGAAAAAGATACAAATCATTGATGCAGAACCTGGGATGATGCTTGCGCGTCCTGTAACGGTGCTGAGCGCTGCCGGGCGTGAACTCATCCCGGCAGGCGCCATGCTGCATAAATCGCATATCAAAAAACTACGGCAGTGGGGCATTGAACACCTCTATATCCAGACCATTGACGATGATAAACCTTCTGAACAGCCTTTCAACGACGCCATCCGCTTGCTCGCAAACCAGACTTATGAGGACGCTATATTCTCACTTGCCAGATTGACCTCGCTGTTGAGAGAAAAGGAACTGTGCGATCTCAAAGCCATAACCGAATCTGTCAGCCATATCATAGAAGTGGTTTCAATGGAAGAGAGTATCCTCTCCCTCCTTTCACGCATACGCACCTCTGATGAGTATCTATACCGCCACAGCGTAGATGTCTGCGTAATCGCTTTGATAATCGGCAAAAAACTCGGCCTGGGTGCTGATGAACTGCGCTCTCTCGGGATTGCCAGTCTGCTGCACGACATCGGAATGATGAAATTCAAAAAGGACGCCTGGGATAAATGTATGCTGACAGCAGAACCAGGCAACATACGCAGGCATCCCGCCGACAGCCAGAAAATTGCCCGCAAAATCAAGGAGATCACACCCGAAG